>JACQYL010000123.1 GCA_016208165.1 Deltaproteobacteria bacterium | reverse complement strand
CTCGTTTCCTTCAAGATTCGCCACCGAGTCCTCCAACACAATCCTTCCCGACTGCATCACATATCCTCGACTCGCCACCAGAAACGCCATGAGCGCGTTTTGTTCCACCAATAGAATGGTGGCTCCCCGACTATTGACGTCGGAGATGATTTTAAAAATCGTTTCCACGAGCACGGGCGCCAATCCCATGGACGGCTCGTCCAGGAGCACCAGTTCCGGCCGAGTCATGAGGGCCCTTCCCATGGCCAGCATCTGCTGTTCACCCCCGCTCAAGGTTCCGGCAACCTGGGCCTGTCGCTCTTTCAGTCGAGGGAAAAGAGCGAATACTTGTTCCATATCCTTGTGGATACCCTTACGGTCCCGGCGGATGTAGGCGCCCATCTCGAGATTTTCCCGAACCGTCAGACGCGTAAAAATCTTCCGGCCCTCGGGCGATTGGCTGATGCCTAGAGAAACGATCTTGTGCGCCGCCATTCCGTCAATACGTCGGCTCTTGAAGGTCACGCGCCCCTTATGGGGTTTCAGAAGCCCGGAAACCGTATTCAGCAGGGTCGTTTTGCCCGCCCCATTACTTCCGATGAGAGTTACGATCTCTCCCTGCCGCACGGTGAGCGAGACCCCCTGAAGCGCCTCGATACTTCCGTAATAGGTATGGAGATCTTCAACCTCGAGGAGAACCATGGCCCCTGTTCCCCTGGCTAAGGAGGTCGGCGCGCCGCTTATGGAGTTGGATCGCGCCCTTGCCCAGATAAGCTTCAATGACTCTGGTATTCTTCTGCACTTCTCGAGGAGTACCGGAACCGATCCACGCTCCCTGGTCCAGCACGGTCACACGATCCGAAATCCCCATGACCACGCGCATGTCGTGTTCTATGAGAAGCACGGTCAAACCGAGTTCGTCCCGGATCCTTCGGATAAAGTCCGTCAATGTGTTGGTTTCCTGGGGATTCATGCCGGCGGTGGGTTCGTCCAGAAGCAAAAGGATCGGGTCCGCGCCGAGAGCACGGGCCATTTCCAGACGGCGCTGGTCGCCGTAGGGCAGATTCCTGGCAAGGTCATCCGACCGGGCTTTCAATCCGACAAATCCGAGCAATTTCTGAGCATTCCCGAGCGTCCGTTCCTCTTCCTCGACGGTATGCCGGTTCCGGCTCAAGGCCCCCCAGACACCTGCTCGCATCCGGGAATGGCAACCCACCAGCACGTTTTCTACAACGGTCATATTCGGGAACAGCCGAATGTTCTGGAAGGTCCTTGCGATACCCAGTGCAACGATCTCGTGCGGTTTCTTGCCGGCTATTTCCTTGTCCATGAATTGAATCGAGCCTTGATCCGGCGGATAGACGCCGGTAATCACGTTGAAGAGGGTCGTTTTGCCGGCTCCGTTCGGTCCGATCAGCCCTTCGATAACCCCTTTCTCCAATGTGAGGTTCAAATCATCCAGGGCCTTCAATCCACCAAAGCTACGGGATACGTTGGAAATTTCGAGGATTGAAGGCATAGGCGGACTAGGATTCCTTATGGAACTCGAGCTTCCTCCTCGAGGAAACGATGAAGCCCGTGGGTCGAAAAACCATCATAATGACAAGCAGTGCGCCGAACGCGAGCATCCGATAGAGCGCAACGGCCCGGAGGACCTCCGGAACTCCGATCAAAATCACCGCGCCCAGAATGACGCCGGTGACACTTCCCATCCCGCCGATGATAATCAGGCACAGCACGTTGATCGAAACCATCAACGAAAAATCGTCCGGGAAGATGGAACCTTGCCGGGCCGCGAAAATAATCCCGCCGGCGCCGGCGAATGACGCTCCTATGGCGAACGCCAGCAACTTGTATTTCAGTACGTCTATTCCCATGAGAGCCGCGGCGTCCTGATCTTCACGCATGGCGATCCATGCCCGGCCGATGCGGGAGTTGTTCAGACGGTCCGCAATGAACGCGGAAAGCAGACAGCCTGCCAGAATCAGATAGTAGTAATGGGTGGGCGTGGAAAACTCGAACGATCCGATGGAGGGAGGGTCGATTCTCAGAAGACCCTTGGGACCGTTCGTGACTTTGTCCAGATTGTTCAGCATGATCCGAATGATCTCCCCAAAGCCCAAAGTGACTATGGCCAGGTAATCACCCCTCATCCGCAGTACGGGAATGCCCAATAGGACGCCGCCGAGGCATGCGAGGAAAACGCACACGGGAATCATAGCCCAGAACGGGATGTGGATTCCGAACTGGGGGGACGCCAGGAGCGCATAGGAATAGGCCCCGATGGCATAGAACGCCACGTATCCGAGGTCGAGCAAGCCGGCGAATCCAACGACTACATTCAGTCCGATGCCGAGCATGACGTAGATCCCGATGTAGGCCAGAACGTGGGTCCAATAGTTGCCCACCAAAGGGGGAAGCACGCACAGACCGATCACCAGCCCAACCGGCAGTATCCAGGAAGGCGCCGTTCGGAAGGCGTGCTTTAGGGCGGAGGAGCCCGGATTTCTGTGGCTAACCATCAAGCCCTCTCGGATACTACTTCGCCAAAGATACCGCGAGGCCTGAATATCAGGATCAAAACCAGCAGGCTGAAAGCGATCACATCCTTGTATTGCGCGGGGAGAAAGAAAACGCTGAACGCTTCGGAGATGCCGAGAACGTAGCCCCCAACCATGCATCCCGCCACGTTCCCGATGCCTCCCAGAACGGCGGCGGTGAAGGCTTTGATTCCAGGCATAAAGCCCATCATGTGGTTGATCTGGGTGTAATACATGCCCACCATGACTCCGGCTACCGCAGCAAGGCATGATCCCACCACGAAGGTGACTACGATGATTCGGTCCACATTGACGCCCATGAGGGCGGCGGCGTCCTTGTCCTCGGCCACCGCGCGCATCGCCTTGCCGGTTTTCGTCTTCCGGATGAACAAGACCAGACCTGCCATCATGACGATGGATCCGAGAATGATGAAAATCTGAAAATAAGATATCGAAAACCGCCCTAGTTCGAGGAAATCTTCCGGGAACACGTCCGGATAGATTTGCATCCGCGCCTTGACGATCAGCATCATCACATTCTGTAGAAAGATCGACGCGCCGATGGCGCTGATGAGGGGAGCCAAACGAGGTGCTTTTCGCAGCGGCCGGTAGGCCACCCGCTCCAACAACACACCGAGCAAAGAGGAAACGGCCATGGCGCCCAACAAAGCCGTCAGGATGGAAAGAACGACAAAGCGTTCGGCAAATCCCGACTGAACCAGGGCGCTTAACACAAAAAAACCGGTGAACGAACCGAACATGAAAATCTCGCCGTGGGCGAAGTTGATCATGAACAGAATGCCGTACACCAGGGTGTACCCCATGGCGATAAGCGCATAGATACCCCCGATGGTCAGGCCGTTAACGACCTGGTCCACCAGGACCTCGGGGTTTGACAAAAGGGACAGGGACATGAATTCCGTCTGTCATCCAAGGGGCCGGCGCAAAACGTTCCGGCCTAGTCTTCCACCTCTTTAAAGAAACAGGCGCCTTTTTCACAGGCCACCACGTTAACCGCCACAACCGAGCCCGAACGGTCTCCGTACTCGTCGAAGGCAACCCGACCCGTGACTCCGTCATATTCGGTGGACGCCACTGCGTCCCGCAGGGCCTTCTTGCCGATGATCAGACGACCGTCTTCGCCCTTTCGGGCCGTCCGCTCGATGGCCGCCATGAGTATATTGGTCGCATCGTAGGATTGTGGGGAGAACGTCTGCCGAGGCCCATATTTCGCTTCAAACCGCTTCACCCAGGATGAGAATCGCTCCGCTTCCGGCGTCTTCGCATAGGTGACGTACGCACCACGCGACGCTTTACCGGCCCCCTGAATGAAATCCTTCTCCGTATAACACCCGTCGTCGCTCATGAATTTGGCCTTGATGCCCGCGCGCCGCATCTGTCGGACCAGCAGGGCTCCCTCCGCCGCCATTCCTCCGAAATACACAAGCTGAGGGTTAAGAGGCTTGATGACGGTCAGCACGGGTGTGAAATCCTTATCTCCCCGGGTCAGGCCCTCGTGGGCCAGAACCTTGCCCCCGCTCCCCAAAATGTGGCGTTTGAATTCATCCGCCAACCCCTGCCCATAAGCGCTTTTGTCATGAAGAACGGCCACTTGGGTCCAATTCTTCTTCAAAGCATATACGGCCCCCGCCTCTCCCTGAATTTTGTCGTTCCAGCAGGTTCGGAAAAACACCGGAATTCCCCGGTTGGTCAACTCGAGGCTGGTTGAAGAGGGCGAAATCATGACCAGTTTGTATTTGTTATGAATATCCGAAGCGGGAATGGAACCGCCGCTACACATATATCCTACAACGCCCGCGACGAGAGGATCGTTGCAGAATTTTTCCGCTATGGCCACGGAGGGCGCGCCTTCGCACTGATCGTCTTCGGCTTGTAGATCGAGAAGATGACCCAAGATCCGCCCTTTCTCCCCCACCGCCATTTCCACCGCGTTCCTGATGTCGATTCCCAAGGTGGCGTAGCCGCCCGAAAGCATGGCGCCCAGGCCGATCTTGATGGGTTTGCCGTCCGGAATCACGATCTCTCCCCATTCATCGGCCGCGGACGCGCTTACCGCGCCCACGCATGCGCATGCCATCACCAGCCACTGGAACCAGCGAAATCGGACCATACAAGCTCCTCCCTGTTCGGCCGGACGATCCGGCGCTGTTATGTCGGACTAACGGGCCGTGTCGAGGCTTTGCAACGCGTATACAAAGCATCATAGCTTTGGGACCCTCGCGTTTCAAGGAGATTCAGGGCATTCACTCCGCCGGGCGGACCTGACGAGTCGGTTGATAACGGCGTTGAATCACGATATACGTGTGATATATTTTGAATCAGCTTCCGTACGTGGTTATGCGCAATCCGGTTCTCTCCTCGGGTGAGGAAACCACCGCGGCTTCTCATTTTCTACTGCACGGCAATGGAGTTGGTTTCGCAAAGCATGGAAACTGAAAGATCGGACGCCGGGTCCCCGGAGGCCCTCGATATCTACCATAGGCTGTGCGCCAACATCGGCCGTGTTATCCGGGGTCAGTCGGATACCATCCGAAAGCTTCTCGCCGCGTTCACCAGCGGCGGCCACGTCCTTCTCGAGGACTATCCGGGTACGGGCAAAACCACTTTGGCCAAAGCCCTGGCGCAATCCATCAATGCCGAATTCAAACGTATCCAGTTCACTCCGGATCTGCTGCCCACGGACGTTTTGGGAGTTTCCGTGTTCGATCCCAGGGATCAGTCCTTTCACTTCCACAAAGGGCCCGTCTTCACCAACATCTTGCTGGCCGATGAAATCAATCGAACCTCACCCAGAACCCAGTCCGCCCTTCTGGAGGCCATGGCCGAACGGCAGGTCAGTGTGGACGGCAAGTTGCGACCGCTCGATACGCTGTTTTTCGTGATTGCGACTCAAAATCCGGTGGAAAGCCGAGGGGTATACCCTCTTCCCGAAGCACAGATGGACCGATTTGCCCTCAAACTCGAGTTGGGCTACGTTTCTCCCGAAGAAGAAGTGGCCATACTCTCGGATCAGGAACAGGAGCATCCCTTACAAGGCATCCGCCCGTGTGCGGGAAGAAACGATGTGTTCCGTTTGATGAAACAGGCGAACGACGTCCGCATCAGCGACGAAATCAAGAGATACGCGGTGGATATTGTAAGGGGCACCCGCTCCGTCCGGGGGGTTCTGCTGGGGGCAAGTCCGAGGGCCTCCCTTGCTCTGGCTAAGACATCGCAAGCGCTGGCCATGTTCGACGGGCAGGAGTTCGTGGCTCCGGAACACGTTCAGGAAATGGCGGTACCGGTGATCGCTCACAGGATTATGCTGGACTCTCAGGCGCGCTTTTCCGGGATGACGGCCGAAAACGTGGTCGCCGATCTGTTGAAATCCATTCCCGTGCCGTCCTGACAGGCGCCGATTTCCGTGCTTCACCTTCAATTCCCCCCGTGAACGATCGCAAACAAGATTGACAAGAACATGTTCTTACGCTTCGTCTACACGCTCATTCGCGGTGTCCGGGCATCAAAGTCCTGGTTCTTTGTGCGGCTTACGGGACCGGGGAGGCTGGTGGCCGGCGGAATCCTCGCCTCGGCCCTTGTGGGGCTGGATACAAAGCAGACGCTCGCCTACGAGGCATTCACGTTTCTAAGCTCCGTCTTCCTGATTTCCCTGCTCTGGACAACATGGTCCGCGCCTCGCGCCCTTGCCCATCGGGTTCTTCCACGGTTCGGCACGGTCGGAGAACCCCTCGAGTATCGAGTGCTGCTTCGAAGCGAAACGCCAAAAGTTCAGAAGAATGTGCAGGTATTCGAGAAGCCGCAATACTGGAATCCGGGCTCAGGGAGAACCGCCTTTGAATCGAACCTCACCGGACACGCAGGAGGCTTCGGTCCATCAGGCTCGCCCCACCGTGGCCCGCGAAGGATGACTCTTAAATATCCCATGTTTGCCGCTCGTATAAAGGATGTCCCCCATCTGAATCCGGAGGACGAGCAAGAAGTTCTCATGGAGATCCTTCCGCTGCGACGCGGGCGTTTGTGGTTGGAAACGCTGATCATTTCCGCAACGGACCCCTTCGGCCTGTGCAGATCCATAAAGAAGATCGCCATGCCGCAATCCGTTTTGATCCTTCCGAAACGCTACACCGTGGCCGAGATCCGTTTGACGGGCGCCCGCAGGCACCAACCCGGGGGAGTGACCTTTGCTTCCTCCGTCGGAGATTCCCAGGAATTCGTTTCCCTGCGTGAATACCAGGCCGGCGATCCCATACACCGGATCCACTGGAAGAGCTGGGCCAAGACGGGCAAGCCCATCGTCAAGGAGCTTCAAGAGGAGTTTTTCGTCCGCCATGCACTGGTCTTGGACACCTTTCAGCAAGACGCGTACAGCGAGATTTTCGAGGAAGCCGTCTCCATAGCCGCATCCCTGATCGGGGCCATCGATACACGGGAGTCCCTCCTCGACCTCATGTTCGTTGGACCGGAGGCGTATTCCTTTACCTCCGGGAGAGGACTCGCCCAGGCGGAGAAAATGCTGGAAATCCTCGCGTCGGTCGGTCCGTGCCGGGATAAGCCGTTTCTATCCTTGTGCAACACGGTGTTTCAGCGAGACCGGCTCATCAGCAGTTGCATCTGCGTTCTGCTGGCTTGGGACGAAGAGAGAAAGGAGTTCATACGCCGTCTCAAGGAGTCGGGGCTCCCTTTGTTGGTGCTGATTGTAGTAGACGGCGAGGAAACGGACCGGCTCGATCCGGGTCCGATGAGCGACCGTCCCGAACATTTCCGATGCCTCGAAGTCGGTAAGATCCGGCAGGAACTCGTGGACCTATGAATACGCCGCCTCTTTTCACGGGTAGTTGCGTCATTTTCTGGGGATTCCAGACCGGGCTATGGCTTCCTGCTCTGGTGATGGCGCTCACCCTCGAGGGATCGCGCTGGATTGCATGGCGCTGGGAACTTTCGTTCAGCCGGTACCGACACATAAGCGCTTTTTGCGGCATACTGTTTTTCTGCGCGGCTCTGTATTTTTATGCCTCCCTGGACTCGACCAGAGCGATCCTGATGGTGATTCAGTGGTTTCCGGTGATTTTTTTCCCTCTTCTGCTGTCACAGGCCTACGGAGGAACAGGCGGAATCGATATACGAATTCTCTTCTTTCGCTACAGAAAGAAGAACGATCCGCATCGGACCTCCGTCCTTCCCGTGCTGGATCTCAGTTACCCGTACGCGTGCTTATGCGTGCTCGCGGCCGGCGCGGCGAACCATCGATCCCCGGCGTTTTACTTGGCGGTGCTGGCGCTTTCCGCCTGGGCCCTGTGGGGCCATCGTTCGAAGCGATATTCGCCGGTCCTCTGGGCGGGACTGTTTTCCGTGGCCGCGGTCGTAGGGTACGCCGGGCACGTAGGTCTCCATCAGCTTCAGATCGAGTTGGAACGAAAGGCCTTGGAATGGTTCGCCGATCGTCTCGAGAGAGACGCCGACCCCACACAAACGAAAACGGCCATCGGCGATGTGGGATCCCTCAAACAGTCCGGCCGCGTGGTGCTGAGAGTGGCGGCGGAGGCCAAGGACGAATATCCGAGGCTGCTCCGCGAATCGTGTTATAACTATTACCGGTCTTCGACGTGGCTGGCTTTACACTCAAAGTTTGCCCCGATCGCATCGTCGGAAGATGGCGCCGGCTGGAATCTGCTCCCATCGGGAGATCCGGGCCCATCGCTGCTCATCACGGCGAACCTGACCGCCGACCGGTCCATGTTGCCGCTTCCCAACGGAACGATCCGACTGTTCGACCTGCCCGTGCAGGCCGTCGACCGGAACACGCTGGGCGCCGTGACGGCGCGGGGCGGCCCCGGAATGGTCACTTTCGGAGTCCGGTACAGCCCTACCGCCCTGATGAACGCTCCTCCCAATGAAATCGACCTGATGGTCCCGCAGGCCGAATACATGGGCCTCGACAGGGTTCTAGACCTGCTCGACCTTGAATCAGGGCCGGCCGGGGAGATCCTTTTCAGGATGCAGCGCTTTTTCCAGGCTCATTTCAACTATTCCCTGTCGTTGAAGCGCCCCGAACCCAACAGTACGCCCTTGTCCGATTTCCTGTTGCGGACGCGTTCAGGTCATTGTGAGTATTTCGCCACGGCGGCGGCATTGCTCCTGCGGAGAGCTGGGATTCCCGCGCGGTATGTCATCGGGTACGCGGTGCATGAATTCAGTCCGTTGGAAAAAGCGTATGTTGTTCGAGCCAGACACGCTCACGCCTGGACCCAGGCCTACGTGGGGAACGCCTGGCGTGAATTCGACGCAACTCCACCGGCATGGGCGGACATCGAAGACGCCGCCGCTTCCGGATGGGAGCCGGTTACAGACCTGTGGTATTGGATGACCCTCAGGCTCTCCCGGTGGGAATGGCCCGATGTCATCCCGAAAAAAAGCGCTCGTCTGGGGTGGGCCGTCGTTCCGCTGTCGATACCGCTGTTTTTCCTGGTCCGTCGAAAAAGGAGCGCCGCTTCCAAAGCCCGGACCGAAAAGAGACGGGACGTTCCAGCGCCTCGCCCCGGAGCCGACTCCGAATACTACTTGGTGGAAAAACGACTGAATGAATTGGGATATAGCCGGAAACCGGGGGAATCGGCGGCAGCCTGGGTGCAGCGCATCGAGGCCAAGCTTCCTTCCCGCGTTTCCCCCGATGCTCTGAAACCTGTGCTTCAGCTTCACTACCGATACCGGTTCGATCCAAAAGGGATCACTGTGAGCGAACGGAAGGCGCTCGAAGAAGGGGTCCGTTCCTGGATCGAGAATCTCGAGGAACACTAACCTTGCGAAAGGCTATGGGCACAACCCGTAACCCACCGGTCTCCTCTCCCACGTATCCGAATATTCCCGGACTCGTTCAGCTCTGTCTTGGCGCCACGGCGATCAGCTTTTCCGCGGTGTTCGTCAAGGTCGCCCACGTGGGGCCCTCCGTGTCGGGTATGTACCGGACCCTGTTCGGCGGGTTGCTTCTCCTTTTGGCGACCCTCTTAAAGCGGGAACAGTTCGTTCCATCAGGCCGCTCCATCTTTCTATGCGGCGTATGCGGCTTGTTTTTCGCTTTGGACCTCTGGTTCTGGCACCGGAGCATTCATTACATCGGTCCGGGGCTGGCCACCCTGTTGGCCAATTTCCAGGTGTTCTTTCTGGCGATCATAGGCATAATCCTGTTCGGAGAGAAGCCCTCGTGGCGGTTCGTGGCCGCTGTCCCTTTAGCGATTACGGGCCTTTCTCTGATCGTGGGGCTCGATCTCGGGGGGCTGGCTTTTCAGTACAAGATCGGACTTATCTTCGGACTGATGACCGCGGTCTGGTACACGGCCTATATCCTGCTTTTTCGAAAGTCGCAGAATGAACTGCGATCCCTGTCCGCCATGGCCAATCTGGCCTATATTTCATTATTCACGGCGCTGCTCTTTTTTTTGGAATCCACTTTCCGGCACGAATCGCTGGTCATTCCGGACGCGCAAACCTGGCTGGCCTTGCTTGCCTACGGCTGCCTCTGCCAGGCCGTGGGATGGATGCTGATCGCCAAAGGACTCTCGAGAACGCGGACTTCTCTGGCCGGACTGATTCTTTTGCTGCAACCGACCTTGTCGTTTGTCTGGGACGTTCTGTTTTTCGATCGGCCAACGACGCCGGTGGAAGGCTTGGGGGCGGCGCTGGCCATAGGAGCCATCTATATGGGTATCACCGGCCGGCGTGGGATATCGTGATTAAGTCAGATTCCTTATTCGCGGTATCGACGATATCTATTCCATATATATCAGAGAGCTTCTTTAGGTGTTTTAACGGTTTGACTCGATCTTCATAAACCGTTTCGAGCCCCATTCCCACCGTTTTCAGATTACTCAGCTTCAAAATCCCTAACCCGGCGCCTAACGATACAAATGTCATAACCAAAAAAGCCACAAAGAGCCGTCTCTTTGTCTTTGCATATTTATCATAGAAGATATGGCTTTTCGCCATGGCGCTTACCCTTCTAGAGGTGATCGCTGAGGCTCCAGGCCGGCATTTTTGCCCCTGAACTCTGTTTGAAAAGACAAGGCCTCATCGTAAAAGAAATGCGACTTCCAACTTATATAACTGAAACCGAACCTGTTCAACGCCTTCCGAACAACGATCCCGTTACAGCCGAATCGGCGCCCGGTCATCGATCGGATAACGGCACGGGCCGATCGATTTCACTGCCTACCTGAATTCGCAGTCCCTTCCGTGGTCCTCGGTTATGTGTTCGTCGCAATAAGAAAAGCCCTCGAGAGACATCTTCGTCTCCGGGGCTTTGTTTTGTTACATCCGCGTGGAACGCATGCTCGTATCCGTCCGAGAAAAAAGTCACGAATAGGAACATCGAGTCCTATATTAAGCAAGCTCCTCTCTTTCGGTCAAGTGTTCTTTCTCGTTCAACCGGTCTTCCTTTTCAGGGCATCTGAAGCGATCCACTCCATGGAATCACGCTTCATCGTACGTCAGATCCTCTTCCGTAACCTTGGCCTTGAACAACCTGTACGCCCAAAATTGGTAAAGCAGCACGACCGGCGTGAAGATCACGGCCAGGACGAACATGATCGTGAGAGTCTTTGGGCTCGAGGCGGCGTTGTACACAGTGACATTGTATGCCGGATCGATGCTGGACGGGAGCATATTGGGATACAATCCGACGATTCCGTAGAACGTAGCTCCAACAATGGTCAGGGCCGAGGAGAACCAGGCCTTCCACAGCCGGCCCTTTGCAAGATAGAACTTGACTCCCAGCAGGCACACTACGGTGAACGCAAGCACCAGAAACAGAGCCGGATGGGCCAGATAGTTGTCATAGAGTCGTGTGGCGAAAGCGCCGGCCAGGATTAGAGCCACGGCCGCGCCCAAAAGCACCCACCAGAGTCCATGAGCCGTTTTGAGCGCCCGATCGTGCAAATCTCCCTCGGTTTTCACAGCGAGCCATATGCTTCCATGCACCAGAAAAAACGTCAGAAAAAAGACGCCCCCGAGCAAGCCGTAAGGGTTGAGTAGCGTGAACAACGTTCCCTGATAGATTCCCATCCCGTCAATGGCGATTCCTTTGAAAATATTGGCGAACGCCACCCCGAGCAACAGTGCCGGGACGAGACTTCCCAGGAACGCGAACCCGTCCCACATTTTCCGCCAGGTCGGGTTTTCCACTTTGCTGCGAAACTCGAAGGAAACGCCCCGTAGAATCAGAGCGAACAGCAACAGCATCAGAGGCGTGTAAAGGGAACTGAACATGACCGCGTAGGTTTTGGGAAACGCGGCAAAGGTGACCCCGCCTGCGGTTATGAGCCATACCTCGTTTCCGTCCCACAGGGGGCCCATAACATCGTACATAATCCTTCGCTCGGTATCGCTTTTACCCATGAACGGCAGAAGCGTGCCGATCCCCAGGTCGAATCCGTCCGTTACAAAGTAGACAGCCCACAACAGTCCCCAGAGCAAAAACCAAATCGTTGGCAAATCCATGCTATTTTCCTCCTTCCGGTGTTCCTCGTTTCAACCTTTTGCTTTAACCAATGATCCCTCAAGCAGTCTTTGGCTGAGGTCCCGCTTTGATAAATCGGACCAAGAGATACCCCGCGGCGCAAGCCAGCAGGCTGTAGATAACGATAAATCCGATTAACGTGCCGGCGGCCTGGGAAACGGATATATGGGATACCGCATCGGAGGTTTTCATCAGGCCGTACACCAGCCACGGCTGACGCCCGATTTCCGCCACCATCCAACCGAGCTCAATGGCTACGTATGGAAGGAACATGGAATAGAGCATCAGTTTCAAATAGCCGGGGCTTTCCGTCAGCCTGTTCCGTTTTAACCAGCCGACGACCATGAGAAGAACGAAGTAAAATCCAAGGAATGCCATGATCTTGAATGAAAAGAACGTGGGAGCCACCGGAGGACGTTCGTCTCTGGGGAAGTCCATGAGTCCCTTCACCTCGGCCTTGCT
Organism: Deltaproteobacteria bacterium; assembly: GCA_016208165.1. Lineage (NCBI taxonomy): Bacteria > Pseudomonadati > Myxococcota > Myxococcia > Deltaproteobacteria bacterium. The sequence goes on along the minus strand of JACQYL010000123.1, from coordinate 120,210 downwards.
GTCGTGGAACGCCATCCAACTCAGGAAGCCCGGAATGGGTAGAGCCTCGACGGAATTTCCCTCGTTGTCCGCATCCGGCCAGACCAACATGTACATGGGTGCGTTGGATTCCGTTTTCCAGTGGGATTCCATGGCCGCCAGTTTGGCCGGCTGCGTATGGGCCAGATCCGCCGCATGGTAGTGCCCTTCAATGACTAAAAATACGGAAACGACGAGACCGAAGGTCAGAGCCATTCGGAAGGATCTGGTGAAAAACTCCAGGTTCTTTTTTCTGAGAAGATGATAGGCGCTTACGCCCATGACGAAGAACGAACTCAACAGGTATGCGGCGGCAATGACATGAAAAAACATGAGGATGGCGTACGGGTTGGAAGCAACGGCAAAGAAGTCGGCCAATTCCGCCCGGTTGTTGCGAATCACATAACCCACGGGGTGCTGCATCCATGAATTGGCCGTCAGTATCCATACGGCCGAACCGGTGGATGCAAACGCCACGAGCCACATGACGAACGCGTGAGCTTTCCTGGACAGTTTCTTCCAGCCGAATATCCATACGCCGATCATCGTCGACTCCAGGAAGAAGAAGCCCAACGCCTCGATGGCCAACAAGGAACCGAAAATGTCGCCCATGAACTCCGAATATCTCGACCAGTTGGTTCCAAACTGGAATTCGAGCGTTATCCCCGTAACGATGCCCATGACGAAATTGATGAGGAAGACCTTTCCCCAAAACCTGGTCATTCTCAGGTACGTCTCGTCCCCCGTACGCGCGTACTTGGTTTCCATCAGCGCCACCATCACGGATAGTCCCAGCGTCAGCGGCACAAACAAGAAGTGGTAGAAGGCGGCTGCGGCGAACTGCAGTCTGGAAAGCATCAACACATCCATCACGTTTCTCCTCTTTTTATGGGGTATGACAACCGACTTGGGTGTAAACTAGTGTCAGGGCTTTCCATCTTCCGGGGATGCCAGACAGGTCCCCTGGTCGAGAAGTCGAGCGAAAGTGGCTCGGCGTAGCGTATCTCGAACCTGCGACCGAGCCTCCAGCCACACACGATGCACGGTGCATGTCGGGCTTCGCCGACAGGAATCCGGACGCACCACACAATCGTTCAGTCCGATTTCTCCGTTGATGGCTTCGACGACGTCCAGCAGCGTGATCTCATGGGGAGAGTGCAAGAGCCTCAACCCTCCTTTGGACCCCTGCACTAGCTCGACAAGGCCGTGACGCGCCAGATCCTGGGCGATCTTTCCCAGGAATTCGTAAGGAATATCCATTTCCCGGGCGATTTGCTTGCGGCTGCAAACCTCGCCGGTCCGTTGGGAACAGAGGTAAAGAATGCAACGAACGGCGTATTCTCCGGATCGCGTAAGTCTCATGCGGCCTCCAATATAGGATAAATATGATCTTGTTTGTCTTATATTAGATAGAACGAACGGCCCGAGTCAAGGTTTTTTTGGGACTCGGGCATTTTTTTGTGAGCATGCCGGCCTCGAAACGCGAACGTGAGACACCACCCTGGGGCCGGATCGTTGCGACCGGGATGGATGGAGAAATCATCCAGACCCGGATGGACGGTCGACATGGTAGAACCTTATCCGGGGACCTGCGTCACCACACGCGCCCGGCGAGTTGTAGAGTCGACCGCGGCAAACCGATCGAGCGTTCTCTCTCTACCCATCATTCCCTGTCGGAAACGAAACACCGCCATGCATAACCAGTCCGCAGAATAACGCCGTAGGAGAGGGTCCTCTTTTGAGGGTGTTGAAATCGCTTGACAGCCAAAAGGGGCTCGCATAGCCTTGAAGCGGATACTCCAGCGATGCATTCCTTTGACTGGAGCAAAACATGCCGAGAGAAACCGGGAGTGGTTTCATTCATTGTTTTCAGGATCCACTCCGGTGATGGGTTTTTTTTCTTGTCTTTTTCCGCTTTGAAGCCGCCCCGCCCGAAACCTGTCCGGTGTGAAAGGTTCCCTTGGTCTTCCTGTGGAGTTTAGCGATGAGTTTCAGTATTCTTTTTCATAACACAGACAAAACGTTCGAGCTCTTAAAACCCGAAGCCGTGTCCATGGAGTCACTGGATCCCTCAAACTTCGCATGGTTGAATTTCGACCTCGAGGATTCATATGATGTAACCTCTTTTATTTGCTCTCTCGGTATCCCGGAAGAAATCGTCCGGAACGCCTTATATCCGGGAGAGCCCTTCTATTACCGCCACCACCAGAAGTATCTCATCGACCTCGTGCAAGTCTGTCAGAAAGAAGGAGACACGATTGGCTGCACTCCCTTGGTAATCGCCATGAACGACCGAGCCATCGTCACCGCGCATCGCGGGCCTTCAACCTACGTTGAAAGGGTTTTGTATACCTACGAGGAATCGTTCAAGTCCGTGGGAAGGACTCCGGGATTCATTTATTTCCTGTTCTGGGACGCCATGGTGGACGGCTTCCTGCCTCAAGTATTCAGCATCGATGAAAGGCTGGAGCAACTGGAAGTGGCCTATCTGAAGGGAGACAAGCCCGAGGGAATATTGGACGAAATACTCGGCGCCAAACAGATGGTTCGTTCACTCAAGAACAGCCTCTCTCCCATGCAACGCTCCATGCGTCATCTGGTGGCGGCCAAATTGGAATTGATCCACGATGAAGCGCACAAATATCTCCGCGGGATTTTCGATCATATGGACAGTCTTGGAGCAACCATCGATTCCCTGCAAGAGCGCGTGCACGCAACGCTGGCAGGATACAACTCGTTGCTGTCCCAGCAGATCAACAGCTCCATGAAGGTGCTCACCATCATTGCAACGATCATGATGCCGCTCTCGTTGTTGGCGGGTATTTATGGAACGAATTTCGAGAACATCCCTGAATTGAAAGTTCCCTATGCGTATTTCCTGTTTTTGGGGCTTCTTGTCGCTTTGGCATTGGCCATGCTGTTCATGTTCAAGAAGAAGAAATGGCTGTAGCGCTTTTTCCCATCTGCGAATACGGTCCGCGCCCGGGCCGGTCTCTCCGATGCGGCAAGCGATGAGGTCGCCCGCCATGGCGCTGGAAGAGTCACCCAAAAAGAAGAACGGTGCTGTCTGATCCTGTTTCGCGCGCCGGGTATTCTCCGGAATACCCCGTTCAGGCAGGACGAGCGGGTTGGGTGTCCAGCACTTCCCTAAGCTTGTGAGACAACCGTTCTATGTTGAAAGGTTTTTGCAGGAATCCCCTGCATCCCTGCTGCATGAGGCCGCTCACTTCATCGTCGTCGCTGAATCCGGTTGCGATCATCACCCGTATGTTTGGATCGATGCTCCTCAGCAGATTAAAGGTTTGGACGCCCCCAATGCCCGGCATAATCATGTCCAGGACAACGAGAGCGATATCGTGTTGTCGTCGCCGGTAGATTTCAGCCGCATCGAAACCACTGCGGGCCGTCAGTACGTCGTAGCCCAACGCCTTCAGCATTTCTTCTTCGGCGTTGACCACCATCTCCTCATCGTCCACAACCAGAACCGTTTCGGTCCCTTTAAGCAGTTTTGAAGAAGAACGTTCCGAACGCGTAGCCGCCTCCTTGGAGGCAGGCAAATAGAGCCGAAACGTTGACCCTTCGTGTTCGACGCTGTTCACGGTAACAGCGCCGGAATGATATTGCATGATACCGTAAACGGAAGCCAGACCCAGCCCGGTACCTTGGCCGGGACCTTTCGTCGTAAAAAAGGGTTCGAAAACACGCTTTTGCGTATGCTCATCCATCCCGACGCCCGTGTCGGAAACCGAGATGGTAACGTAATCACCGGTTTTCACTCCCAGCGATTTAGCCTGCGTTGCGTCCACGGATACGTTTTTTGTCTCGAGGGTGAGGTCTCCCCCGCCTTCCATGGCCTGCCATGCATTAACGTAAAGGTTCAGCAGCGCTTGCTCGATCTGCCCAGGTTCCGCGTCGATGTTCCAGACGGCTTCCTGGTAGTTCTCATGGATCGTGATTTCTTTCTTGGTGCGCCCGAACATGCGCGACGATTGCTGAACCAGTTCATTCAGGTCTATAGACCGCGCTTTCTTGGTGCTGCCTTTGGCCAGATCCAGGAGCTGCCGGGTGAGTTCCGCCCCGCTTCGGACCTGCCGATCGATGAGCTGTGCTCGTTCGTAATCCGGGCTGTCCACTTCGTTATTGAGCAGGATCAGGGAAGTATAGGCTTGTATGCCCATTAGAATGTTGTTGAAGTCATGGGCGAGGCCTCCGGCCAGAGTACCGATGGCTTTCATTTTATCCGCCTGCTGGAGCTGTTTCTCGAGCTGTTTTCGCCGGCTCACATCCCTGGCGACTCCATGGGTCACCGCCCGTCCCCCGGAGTATTTGGAATGGGGCGACGTGTCCGGAAAGACGGGCAGATCCATCGCTACATTTCGGATCTCGAAATGCTTCGCAAGGACCGCGCCGTTCTCAGCTTTAAGCCGAATGACTTCTCCATTGCGGGTAGGGCCGGATGTGCCCGGTTCCTCGAACAGATCTCGGGCCTTCTCGAGATCCTCCTCGTACACAATGGAAGAATAGTGCCGCCCAATGAGATCGTCGGTGAGGTATCCCAATGACTTCTCGACTACGGAGTTGATGAACGTGAACCGACCGTTCTTATCCAGAGCGTAAATGATGTCGGGTGAATTCTGCACCAGATACCGGTAGCGCTCTTCGGACAGCTCGAGCATCCCGTCCAACGCTTTTTTCTCGGCTTTGAGGCGCTTATGATTGAGGGCGTTTTCAATCGTGCGAAGCAGTTCCTGATGCTCGAAGGGCTTCCTGAGATAGTCGTAAGCACCTCTGCGTATGGCGTCGATGGCCGAATCCATGGTCGCGTAGCCGGTCATGATGATGATAAGCGTCTCTGAGCTGCGACGTGAGAGGGCATCCATCACTGCATAGCCATCCATGTCCGGCAGGACGACATCCAGGAGAACCAGATCATAGATGTCCTCCGAAAACATCCTGATGGCCTGCTCTCCGTCATACGCCTTGAATACTTCGTACGGCTCCCTGTTCAACAGGTAGTGCAGGCTGTCGCACATCATTTTCTCGTCATCGACAATGAGAATTCTTGGCGGCGAAGCCATTCGATACTCCTATCGAGTCTAAACTACCCCTTAGGAATCGGCAGTAGGATCTTGAAGGTCGTACCCGTCTCTTTGTCGCTTTCGAAGCGAATGGCGCCTTTGAGTTCGCTGACCAGATTGTGGACAATGGACAAACCCAAACCACCATGCCCCTTGCTCTTGGTGGTGACGTAAGGCTCGAAAATTCGCGCCTTGAGTTCATCCGGAACACCGGGGCCGTTGTCAGCGAACGTAATTTCCGCGTAGATCGGATAAGAGTCCTCGAGTCTGTCGGCAATTATTTCTGAGCGCGGAGGGACACAGCGGGTCCTGATACTGATGTTTCCTCCGGCTGAAACGGCTTCCACGGCGTTCTTCATCAAATTGATGAATACCTGCTTCAAAGCCGCTTTGTCACTGCGCATCACCGGCAGGGACGGGTCCAGGTCCAGCTCCAGGCCGATATTTCTAAGCTGCTTGAGCGATTCCCCCGTCAGCCTCGCGAGGTCGGCCAGGAGCGAATTCAGATCCACCTGATCTTTGTGTGGACGTCGAACGGCGGAAAAGTCGGATAGCTGGCCTATTATCTGGACAACGCGATCGATCTCGTCTTTGATGATCCTCAGATCTTCATGGGCCGGATGTTCCTCGTCGAATTTCGTTCTCAAGATCTGTAAGTAGTTTTTTATGATGCCCAACGGATTGTTCGCCTCATGGACCACCCTTCTGGCGACCGCCGTTGCGGCGGCGAGGCGCTCCGTTTGCACCAACTGAGATTGAGCCTCCCTCAGTTGATATGCATAGACGGCAGCGGCCGCCTGGCATGCGAACATGTTCAGCAGGTTGGTTCTTTCCGAAAGGCGCCCGAACTCGCTTCTGTTCACGCCGAGGACGATGGCTCCCACGGGCTTTTTGTGCGCGGTCATCGGAAGGCATAGAATACCTTCCCTGCCGGTGGCGCGAATCAGCTGCTCGTCCGCAATCGTCGCCGACGTTTCGTTTTCCGGGCTGAAAGAGTCCGTGGGCCTTCGGGATGCCAGACACTTCGCCGGAAGGCTCGTCTGTTCCTCGAAAGGAACGACCAGATCGAACTTCAAGTTCTCCCGCCCTTCACGTCCATCCGCTCCCACCAGCAGATTTGTACTCTCGTCATAGATAAACAGGAAAAGGTCGTGCACGTCGAACAGGATCTGCAAACCCTGTCGAGCGACTCTCAGGATTTCAGTTTCGCTGTGCGCTTCGAGAAAATGGCGGGCCGTGCCGTATAACAGCGAAATATCGCGGATTTTCCGGGCCATGGTCTTGGCCTGGTCCAGGTCCTGCTTCGAGTCCCGATCGGCCAGTCCTTTGTCCGCCTCGATCTCGATTTCCATGGAACCGGCTACGTCGACCACTTCTTTTTCAGCCTTGGAAAACAATGCTTCTACGTCGGAACTCGAGAAACCGAAGAGTTCTTTGGCAACCTTCAACTTCTTCTCGAGGCTCGTTGCGGGAGTGGATATCAAATTGGCGAGAAAGATGATCCTCACCAGCGGAAGGGAATGCAAAATGCGTTTGGGAAGTTCGTGGTGATACAGTACGGCGTCCGCCATGAACGTGGGGAGCTTCCACTGATGAAGCAGCCACGATCCCACCACGGTATGGGCTCCACCCAGTGCCTCCTCTTCAGAGAGAAGCGCTTCGGGATCGCCTCCCGCCGTCTCGAGGATGCTGCTGTACTCCTGCGGGCAATTGGCCCAAATAGCCAACTTACCCAAATCGTGGACCAGTCCGGACAGGAACGCATCCTCCGGAGCCCCGTAACGTACTCGATTGGCGATGAGCCGAGCCGTGACGGCGCACATGAGCGAATGCCACCAAAAGGCTTTCAGATTGAACGTCGCATTGCCGTCGAGTCGCTTGAACGCCTGGTAGACCCCGGTGGAAACAGCGATGTTCTTTATGGCGTCCATCCCAAGCACGAGAATCCCGCTCTCTATGGACTCCACATTTCGATAGAGACCCGTGTAAGCCGAATTCACCAGCTTTAGGACTTTCGAACACAGGGATGGGTCTTTTTCAATGATCTCCGCCACATCACGGAAGCTGGTATCTTCCAGATTGCAGATTTCTATCAGTTTGATCAAAAGACCCGGCAGCGTCGGAAGGTCTTTGGATGAAACGATTCTATCGATGAGTGGGATGTCTGGCTGCGACCTCTCGGCAAACATGAATCTGATCTATTCCCCGTTGGGCATTCAACCGCCGGTTACAGAGCCCGGATTCATCGAATCACTTGCCGCCGACGGCTCTGAAGCGAATCCTTCGGGCCTCGGGCATGCCCCCGGATCGAATCTCAATCGTAAGGGCCGCCATGATCGTTCCACCTCGCGAGACATTCGCCCGCCCCCTTCGGTGACCTATAGTAAGATTGAGCAAACGCGGACCGGCTTATGCATCTTTGCGGCGTACTATATTTCTCGGGTGTAGTTTAGAATACAATCTAAGGCGTTTTCAAGTTAAATGTCTGTTTCGAAGGCATATTAATGGATAAAATAGGCACTTTGTTCATTCTTAGACTAACGTTTCGAGAAACACCTTATCTGAATGGGTGCTCTTTCAATCTACACTTCAGTTCTTACGTGAGTAGTATTTTTGTCTTTGGAGTAAAACTAGAGAAACTTCAGAAGAGAAGATTCAGCCCTTCCCTAAAGTGAAGAACTGATCCTTTGGTAACTTGAATAGGCTTTGCGCCACGGATATCCTTCCCGCTCGAACCACGTTCCCCTTTTCATCATACAATAAGGAAGCACACCGGAAGTAAGAGAGTATAACATAAAACAACAAAGCAATGACACTATATGTAGCATGAAATCTATCAATACACTACCGTATGTGGTGGTTCGCCTCGGACAAGGGACGGCCACCCTATACTTGTCGGCAGAGCCGTTCCCGATCCCGTCGCGTTCATAATTCCCGTTCTTCCCACCCCCGCATCGAGCCGACAGACCTCCTCTCCGCAGCTACGCCCTTCGCACGTCCGCGTGTATGGTTTTGAAAGGGTATGCGGAAAACACGTCTTCCGGAGTCTTCTCCCGCAAATAATCATCTTCGTTCAAGTTTGTCCTCCGCCATGGTATCTCCTCCTTTCGGCCGGAATTGTCGATTCCATCTAATCAAATCCGGCAATCGCGGCCGTTGGAATCAAGCCGGGTCCCTGAATCAGACTCGGAGCCATCAGGCGGGGCGGTTTATGGAGGCGTTCCAGAGGGGCAATCGCCCCAAAAAAAAGGGGGCAATAAGCCCCCTTTTTCGATAACATACTATGTAACCAGTTGATGTTACCCGCCCACGGCGTTCAATATTGCAGCCGCCACCATTAGTGCGAAACCTACGATCAGCACCCGGTACATCCGGGCCATGAATTCGGTCCTTCCATCGAGTTCAGGCTGGTGACCGCCACGCCTTGAATGGGTCCCAGAAGCCATATTGCCCCCTTCTACGCGTGTTGTCCATACGCCCCGTTGCGCCCTCATTCATTCCACAACAGGGCGAGGTCGCTAACCTCTTCTATATCCCTCTTATTTATTCCAAAACCCATTGCATGGCAAGCGAAAAACGCACTGATCATGCACGCCCCATCGTCGAGGGCCTGCACGGCGGACTTTCACGCCAACACTTTCCATGGTTTTTCTTGATTTTTCCATCTTTCTTCTTATTCTAACGCTAACGGGAGAAAGGGATAGTTCACCCTTTGGCCGACGACTCTTGATGCTCCTCGAACGCCAATCTACTCCTTAAAATATACCGCAAAGCGGAGGCGCTCTCCGGAGGTCGGAGGCCCGGTTCGATCCTGTGCATACGCGCCGACTCGGTATGGATGTGCTGAACCGGTCGAAGCTCGCACAGGATGTCGATCGCTCGCAACTGAATTTGGACTCGGATGGACGTTATGATTCTTGAAATAGGCATGATTGTGGGGTCCTATCTGATAGGATCCATACCAACGGGTGTAATCATCGCTCGATTGTTCGCGAGAGTGGACATCCAAACCCAGGGAAGCAGGAATATCGGGGCCACGAACGTTACGCGCGTGGTCGGAAAAAAGGCGGGTCTACTCACACTTCTGGGAGACGTAGCCAAGGGAGCCTTGCCTGTCTGGGCAATGACCGCCGTGGTCGGCGCCGACCAAGCCGCCTCCCAATGGTGGATTGCGGCCGTCGGCGCAGCGGCTTTCACAGGACATCTCTTCCCTTTGTATCTTCTGGGCCGAGGCGGAAAAGGAGTCGCCACGGCTTTGGGAGTGTACCTGGCCGCGGCGCCTTTTGTCTTGGCGGGGTGCCTGGCCGTATTTCTGGCCGGAGCCGTCACCACGCGATACGTATCCATGGGCTCGATTCTCGGCGCCGTGAGCTTGCCGATACTCGCGCTCTGGAAATACGGCGCCGGGCCTTTTTTCTGGATGAGCTGTTTCATCTGCCTATCGATCATTCTAAAACACCATGAAAACATCCGCCGCATCTTGAAGGGGGAAGAGTCCAGGTGGAATGAACCTCGAAACGAAACCCACATCGGCGGAGGAAGCTGACTTCCGAGTATCGCCGCTTCGGCCGCGGAAAGGGCCATTTAAAGGAGGGAGACCATGGAAGTGACCATTCATCAATCCAAACTATCCCTGATCAACGGGGACATCACCGAGGAGGAAACCGACGCCATCGTCAATGCGGCCAATTCAGGCCTCCGCGGAGGGGGGGGCGTGGACGGAGCCATCCACCGAAAAGGAGGTCCTTCCATTATGGAGGAATGCCGTCGGATCGGGGGATGCCCTACCGGCAGCGCCGTCATTACTCGAGCAGGGAAGCTGAAAGCAAAGCGGGTCATCCATGCCGTGGGCCCCATTTGGTCGGGCGGGAGCCGGAATGAAGCCCGTCTTCTGGCCGGGGCATATCGCGAAAGTCTGAAACTGGCTTCCGAACACCGGTTGGAGAGCGTGTCATTTCCGTCCATCAGCACGGGCGCTTACGGATATCCCCTGGAAGAGGCGGCCGAGGTGGCTCTCTCCACTGTGATCGAATACCTGAAGGAGCATCCGGAGATTGCCCTCGTTCGCTTCGTTCTCTTTGGTGAGTCCACGTACGACAGGTATGCGGAAGTGCTGAAACGCATCGTTTGACGTACGGACTGCGCCTTCCTTTGATCTTGACACATCTCTCGAGCCCCGGTTAAGAATAGCCTTCGGGCTTTCCGCAGGAGAAAGCTGATTTCTGCTGTTTGCAGGGAGGAAATCGTGCGGATCATCTCCGTAGACGAACTTCATCCGGATTTTGCTGAAGAGATCATTGCGCAGCCCGGCGGCGAGGGGATCCGTCGCTGTTTTGCCTGCGGAACGTGCACCATGAGTTGCCCCGTCCGAGAAGTAAACGAAGCCTTTAATCCCCGTCGTTTGATACGCATGTGCCTTCTGGGTATGAAGCAGGAGGTGCTGCAAAGCGATTTCGTCTGGTTGTGTTCGAACTGTTACGCCTGCCAGGAAAGATGCCCCCAGGGAATTCACATTGCCGAGCTTATGCGCGTGCTGAAGAACATGGCCTATCGGTACGGTAACGTTCCGCAAGGCGTCCGGACGCAGAAAGAACGAATCCTCCAAATGGGGCGCATTTACGAAATCAGCGAATTCGACAATAAGAAACGCCAAAAACTGGACTTGCCGGAACTGCCTACCTGTATCGAAAACGTGGGTGTGCTGCTGGCGGAAGATTAGCCCACCGATGGGGCGGCAACGTGTAGTCAATCCTATGGTACAGGTAGTGTGATGGCTTATGCTCTTTTTCTGGGTTGCACCATCCCGGCTCGAAGCCGGAACTACGAGGCCTCGGCACGACAAGTGTGTGGGGCGCTTGGCCTCCGGCTAGTGGACATTCCCCAGTTTGCCTGCTGCGGATTTCCGATCAAGTCCATGGATTCGGAAGAGGCGCTCACACTTTCCGCCTTCAATCTGGCGTTGGCGCTGCGCGAAGGGCTTGATGTTCTTACGCTGTGCAGTTCCTGCGGATCCTCGCTGGCGGAAGCCGCCAAGCTTTTGCAGGAAAACGTCCCTCTCAGAGAGCGCGTCAATATCAAGCTGGCGCGTATCGGACTGAGCTACGGAGGAGGCGTGAAGGTACGTCACATCGTTCACGTGCTTCACGAAGAAGTGGGTCTGGAAACCATCGGTAAGAAGATGGTTACGGATCTTTCGGCGCTGCGCATCGCTTCGCATCACGGATGTCATTTTCTGAAGCCCTCGGAGATACATCACTTCGACGAAGTCGAGGCGCCGCGTTCCCTGGATCGGTTGACGGCGCTCACCTCGGCCGAGCCGGTGAACTACCCCGGAAAGACCAAGTGTTGCGGCGGACCGGTCATGGCGTCCGACCCGGACACAGCCGTGGCTGTGGCCCACGGCAAGCTGAACGCCCTCGCGGACGTGCAAGTGGATGCGTTGACCCTGGCGTGTCCCTTCTGTTCGGTCATGTACGAATCGAATCAGATCGGAGCGGACAGCGAGTCGGGTCATCGCGTCGAGCTTCCGGTCCTGTTCATCACGCAAGTGCTCGGGCTGGGAATGGGATTGAGTCCCAAAGACCTGGGATTCAAACAGAACGTGATTAAGCCAAAGGCCCTGCTCGCCAAGCTGGGATTATAGGGTCGGAACGGCGAAGTTCCGGGAGCCGTTTTGAAATCTTTCTTTGTTATTGCACATTCAGAGTCGCGCAGGTTCAAATGACGGACATGAACGCTTTCAACACTTTACAACCTGCGGTCCTGATTCTGGGAAGCGGTATCGCCGGACTCCAGGCAGCGCTGGATCTGGACGAATTCGGCGTGGCGTCCATCATTCTGGAGCATGAAGCCGAGGCAGGCGGCCTATTGAATAGACTGGATAAACTCTTCCCCACCAACGACTGTGCGGATTGCGTGCTTTCAGGACGTTTGGAAGATGTTGCGCTTCGGCCGCGAATACGAATTGTGCCTAATGCACGCCTTTTATCGGTTTCCGGCGAGGCGGGAGCATTTCAAGCGACCTTTGCGGTTGCACCCCCCGATGGCGCAACCGTTGAAGAAACGGTGCGCGTCGGCGCCGTCATATTGGCGACGGGTTGCGAGGCCTTCGATGCGTCCCTTAAACCCGAGTGGGGCTACGGACGCTTTCCCAACGTCGTAACCGGCTTGGAATTCGAGCAATGGATGCGTCCGGGCAGAACGCGTACCCGAGGGTTGCTCCGCCCTTCCGATGAAAAGGCGCCTCGGAACATAGCGTTCCTGCAGTGCGTAGGATCCCGGGACGAGACCTGCGGGCGCGGATATTGCTCGTCCGTCTGCTGCGCCTTCGCCGTCAAGGAAGCCATATCGGCGCATGAACTTGCTCCGGACGTCAAATCAACCCTGTTTTTCATGGACGTTCGGGCTCATGATAAAGGGTTGGACGACTATTTCGAGCACGCGCGGGAGCGGCACAATTTGGCCTTCGAGTACGCCAGGGTCGCCGCCGTCGAAGAAGTGGGGGGATCCGGGAACCTCCGCCTGGTCTGCGAGTCCGAAGGCGGAATCTACAGGGACGAGGAGTTCGACCTGGTGGTGCTCAGCGTAGGTCTGGGACCTTCCGAGGAGGCGCAACGCACGGCCCGCCTGTTGGACGTGGGACTCGATCGCTATGGTTTTTGCCGCACGTACGATTTCTCTCCGGTCGAGACTTCAAGGCGGGGGATTTACGTTTGCGGCTCGTTTCAAGGCCCCAAAGACGTGGCCGAAAGTCTCGTCCAGGCATCCGCGGCGGCGGCGGCCTGTGTTCGTGACCTGGGTACGCCGGCTGCGACGAAGTTCGATGTCTCCACGATTTCCAGGGAGGATCCCGGCGTAGCCCGGATCGGAGTGTTTGTTTGCCACTGCGGGCTCAACATGGGGAAAGTACTGGACCTTCGAGAGATCGCAGAGGCGGCGGGGAAACTACCCGGAGTCGTGCACGCCGAAGAAATGATGTTTGCATGCTCCGATGCATCTCGATCGCAGATCCGCTCCCGTATCGAATCGGAACGATTGAATCGCATCGTCGTAGCGGCCTGTTCGAGCCGGGTCCTTGGCCGACTCTTCGAGAACAGTTGTATCGACGCCGGACTTCCGGCCCGCTTTGTTGAAATGGCCAACCTGCGGGAGCAGTGCGCCTGGGTGCACCAGGGCGCCGGGAACTCGGCTCGGGAGAAGGCCGTCAGACAGATCATAGGCGCGGTAACGTCCGTGGCTCACAGAACCGTTTCAGAAGGTACGGCTGTCGCCTGCCGGGACAACGCCCTGGTCGTGGGGGGCGGTGTGACCGGTTTATACGCCTCCTTGGAATTGTGCCGCCTGGGGGTTCGCACCACTCTGGTGGAGCAGTCCGGTGAGTGGGGCGGGAATGCGCGCCGCCTGGTCTCGAGTTGGTCGGGTCAGCCCGTCGGCTCTTTCATAAAAGATCTGGTCGCACAGGCCGGGCGCGAGGAACTTCTGGAGCTGGTCCGGAACACCACCGTCGAGGAGGTCCGGGGCCGGCGCGGCGACTTCACCTCTGTGCTCAAAGACGGTTCCGGCCGGAGCAGGACCATGGAACATGGTGTCCTGCTCATTACGACCGGGGCCGAGGAGACGATTCCTGAGGAATACAAGTTCGGCGAACATCCTTCTATTATGACGCACCTGGAGTTCGACGATCTTGTCCGGAACGAGAACGTGGAACTGCGGGACCCGAACACCCTGATATTCATACAATGCGTGGGTTCGAGAGAACCCGGACGCCCCTATTGCAGCCGCGTTTGTTGCACGCATTCCATCAAGAGCGCCCTGGCCGTCAAGCGCGTGAATCCCGAATCCCGCATCTTCATTTTATATAGGGACATACGGACCTATGGTTTGCGGGAGGATCTTTACAGGGAAGCTCGCGAAAAGGGCGTTTTCTTTGTGCGGTTCCACCCTGAACGCAAACCCGCCGTCGAAATTCGGGACGGCCGTATACAGGTGACCGTCAGGGACGAGCTGCTGAAAGCCGAGCTTCAAATCCGTGCGGATCGACTGGTCCTGGCTTCGGCCATCCAACCGGTCGTATCCAGGTTCTGGGAAGGCGTCGAAGGATGTGAGCCGGATGAGTACGGATTTCTGAAAGAGGCCTCAATGCCCATGAGTAGTGTCGATTTAGGCGTCGGAGGCGTGTATGTTGCAGGAATGGCCCAGTCTCCCAAATCCGTTGACGAAGCGATCGTTCAGGCGCAGGCGGCTGCGGGGAGAGCCGTCGCCTGGCTTCGAAATTTCCAGCGGACGCGTTATAGTGCGGTGGTGAATGAAGACCTGTGCAGGGTTTGTCTGGCGTGCGTTCGGGTATGTCCTTACGGCGCTCCCGCGGCGAAAGAACGGGGAAAAAGTCATATCGACCCGGTCCTCTGTCGCGCGTGCGGTGTCTGCGTAAGCGAGTGCCCTGCGGAAGCGATCTCCATGGATTCCACTTCGAACAAAGACCTTTCAGCACAGATATCCGCTCTTCTGGCCTCGTGAGACCGTAGGGCCATGTCGGACGAAGACTGGATGCACATCCCCGTGCCGTGCCCCTTTGTGGTGTACGAATGAACGGGGCCGAGGATGAGACGTAGGGCGGTTTTTGCCGAGCGGGGGCTCGGCGTTCCCAGGGGAGCGACAGGAGCGGAAGCGTGATTGTATGTAGGGTCGGTCGCGCCACGGCATAGTCACGCCCTGGGCGTGACGAAGCCTGGTCGCGAACCGCCCCTGCAAAACGACACGAAAATGCGCAGAAGGGGGTTTCAAAGCCGTTCCTGCGGATCCGGCGTTTTCTCCTGTTCAATGGGGAAAAAACCAGGTTGAGACGCGTATGCGGACCAACTGCGTCAATCGGGGGCCATTCAACGTGATTTCGCTGTAACTCTTCGAAATTGGATCAGAACGATGACTTCAAAAAGGAAGTATTGGGAGCACCGGGGCTGTCGTGAAACACTCACCCCCGGCGAGCCGCTGTATCCGGGCCGACGGGTTTGCCATAACCGTGGAGGCAGTATCTGTGTAGGAAGTCTGGAGTACGCCCATCCCGACGTGGGGCAACTCCGAACCCGGAGTGTGGAAGGACAGTTGCAGGGATGTGAAAACGTGTACGAGATTCGGCTGTTTGTCAACGAAGCACAAGAACTCTTGGATCGCTCGAGGAAATAACATGCGACAGACAATCCGCCGACCCCGGAAGACGTCGTCAACCGATCGTTGGAGTGTACTTTTTGGGCCGCGACAACATCAAGGTGACGCCCTTCCGGCGTCTTTCTCTCAGCCGCGCCGCCGTTGCAGGGGATGCCCGACGAGAGGACAAGCGAATCTAACCGTCTGAATCGGAGAGGAGAGGGTCTCATGGAGCTTGAAGGGTATGTACTGCCGGACGAACTGTACTATCACGAGGAACATAGCTGGGCCCGTATAGAGAAAGACGGAACGGTCACAGTAGGCATGAACGACTTCTTTCAAAAGGAAGCGGGCGACATTGTATTTGTCGATATGCCTGAAGTGGACGAGGAAGTCGAACAGGGCGAAGTGTGCGGCAAGATTCAGAGCAGAAAATGGATTGGAAAGCTCTGCACCCCTCTTTCAGGTGAGATTTTCGAGATCAACGAAGAGCTGGAAGACGAAGTTACTCTCGTTAACACGGACCCCTATGGAGCGGGTTGGATATTCAAGATGAAAGCGGCTAACCTGGAGGAGGAAAAGGCCAATCTGTACCACGGGGAAAGCGTGGGCCCATGGATTTCCGAGGAAATCGCCAAAGCCGAGGAGGAAAAGGCAAAATCGTCGTGACAGAGAAGGCCGAGAAATGGAGATTGCTGGAAGATTGGCGGCGACTGGTGCCGGCGGCCGGTGGATTGGCTGTAGACGACCTTTTAGCCTATTCCATATCGGACTTCGGATCGCCGCCGATCCTCCATCTGTATACGTTCGAGCCGGCAGCCATC
This sequence comes from Deltaproteobacteria bacterium, assembly GCA_016208165.1. Lineage (NCBI taxonomy): Bacteria > Pseudomonadati > Myxococcota > Myxococcia > Deltaproteobacteria bacterium. Next base: position 104,147 of record JACQYL010000123.1, on the reverse strand, counting down.
GTGGGGAAATACCAGGATATCCACGCGGCTCTGAAGCTGGACCGATGCCGCGAGCGCGGAGTTGCTTTCAACCGGCGCAGTACCGGCGGCGGAACCGTTATTATGGGGCCGGACGTGGTGGCGCTGGGCTTTGGCATTTCCCTTCGGGATAAACGGATCGGAAGTGGCGTCGGCGGAGTGTTTCGCGTCATGAGCGGTGTTTTGGTTCGTGCATTGGAACGCTTGGGCGTGTCGGCGAGTTTCAGGCCAAAGAACGATCTCGAAGTTGCGGGGAAAAAGCTTGCCGGCTTGTCGGCGTCCGCGGAAGTCGGAGATTGCGTCCTTTTCCACGCCAGCATTCTAGTGGATTTCGATGTGAACTTGATGCTGGACATTATGAACACACCGGCGCAAAAGATCTACGACAAAGGGTACAGCTGCTTCAGTGAACGGCTGACTACGATACGCAAGGAAACGCACCGCGATGTCACCATGGATGAAGCCATTCATGCAATCCGATCTTCGTTTGAAGAGTCGTTCGGCATCCGCTTCGTTCAGAGCGAGTTGACACCGCCCGAGCGGGAAAAGGCGGCTGATCTTGAGAAGGGACGCTATTGCGACGAACATTGGATTTTTTCCCACAGACATCCCCCGTCGAACATGGGAGAAGCCCTGGTGAAGACGCCGGGCGGACTGCTCCAGGTCTACCTGTCCACCGCAGGTCATGCCATCGACCAGGTTATCATCACGGGAGATTTCTTTTCGACAACCGAGCAACTCAACCGGCTCGAGTCGGCGCTGAAATGGACCCTTGCGGAGCCGGATCGGATTCTGCAGGCCATCAGGGAAGTCTGGGAGCCGGATCTGATATACGGTGTCTCCCCCGAGGCCCTTCGAGATGCGATCGTGGCCGCCAAGACCGTTTGCGACAAAGCCCAGGGTCCTCCATACTCCGATCGGGCGCCTCATGGAAGGGCATAATCCCATCCCCGGATGCTCCTGCACCGGCTCCCGGTCTCATTTCACGCATGGTGAGCAACGATGCCTCAAGAATCCTGTGAAAGTCCTGAATACGTCAGAATGAGCACGGCTACGGCCATGGAACTGGGGTTCGTCCGGGGAAGATTTTACCGGCAGGCCCGCAACTTGTGCGTCAATCTGTTGCTGAACTATCGGGAAGGGTGTTTCGCCAATTGCGCTTATTGCGGTCTGGCTCGTAAACGACCCGGAAATTTCGCTGACAAGAGTTTTATCAAGGTGGAATGGCCGGCCGGGAAAGTGAGCGACATTGCGGACCGCGTCCGGGAGAAGCAGAAACACCTGGGAAGGGTCTGCATCTCGATGGTAACCAATCCGAGGGCCGTTGCCGATACTCTTCTCGTGGCCGCTCAGTTTCGGAGCCGTGTGTCCCTCCCGATTTCCGTCTTGTGCGCTCCCACGATCCTGTCCGGAAGTCAACTGGAGAACTATCGGGACGCGGGCATTCAAATGCTCGGCGTGGCCGTAGATACGGCCCACCCGGATCTCTTCAGCCGGTACCGGGGATCAGGAGTTCGGGGACCTCACAAATGGGACCATTACTGGGACACGGTCCGAACAGCGGTTTCTCTTTTCGGAAAAGGAAGCGTCAGCGTGCACTTGATGGTGGGATTGGGAGAAAGTGAACGCGATCTCGCATACGTATTCCAGCGCGTGCACGATGAAGGCGCTCTGATCCATCTTTTCAGTTTTTTCGCTGAATCCGCATCCGCGCTCGCTCATCTGCCGCAACCTCCATGGAGCACCTATTTACGTCTTCAACTGGCTCGCTGGCTCGTGGAAAAGGAGATCCGCAGCGCAGGGGAGTTCGAATTCGACGATGAAGGCCGCATCATCGGATTCGGGCTCGGGAAGGAACAGCTTTCAGACCTGGTCGATGAACGCGTTCCGTTTATGACGTCCGGCTGCCCGGGACCGGAAGGCGCTCCGGCGTGCAACCGTCCGTTCGGCAACTGCCTGCCGGGCGTACGTCAGTGGAACTACCCGTATCTCCCGAACGATGAGGAAATGGCGAAAGTCAGATCCGCCGTTTTGGAGAGTGCCGGCTGTCGAGAACCTCAACGCCCATCCGAGAAAGACCGCAGGTGGGACGAAAGCACTTCATCATCGTCCCTCGGATCGCGCCTGAGAGCGGGAGGCGACGTGTAGCGGCTCGGGGCGTCGTCTCCACCGCGAATTTGCGGGGGGAAAAATTGGAAAAAGAATCCGATACAAAAAAGAAATCTTGCCGCGGAGCGATCAAGGCGGTTCAGGACGAAATAATCAGGCGCGCCCTGGAACGCATTCGACTCAAATTACTCGTTACGAGTGGCAAAGGCGGAGTGGGTAAGAGCACGGTGGCCGTGAACCTGGCTATGGCCTTTTACAAAAGAGGCTTTTCGGTCGGCCTTCTCGACGTCGATCTCCATGGCCCCAGCATACCGGGACTGTTGGGCATCAAAGACCGGATCGCGGAGATTCACAAGGACCAGACCATCGAACCCATCATGTACCGAGAGGGATTTGAAGTGGTTTCTCTCGAATCCCTCCTGCGAGACAAGGACGCATCCGTCATTTGGAGAGGGCCGCTGAAAGCGAATATGATTCGCCAGTTTATTTCGGACGTGCCTTGGGGGAACCTGGATGCTCTGGTAATGGACGCTCCGCCCGGAACCGGTGACGAGCCGCTGACCGTGGCTCAGACCGTCCCGGATGCCGCCGCTGTGATCGTAACCACGCCGCAGGAAATCTCCCTCGCGGACGTTCGTAAATCCGTTCGTTTCTGCCGACAGTTGAATATGCAGGTTGCGGGAATTGTCGAGAACATGAGCGGCTTGAACTGTCCGCACTGCGGGGGGGTTATAGATCTTTTCAAGAGCGGTGGAGGCGAACGCCTGGCCGCTATGGCCGGCGTACCTTTTTTGGGACGTATTCCCCTGGACCCGGAGTTGGTGCTTTCGGGAGACGAAGGCGTGCCGCTCGTCGAACGCAATCCGGATTCGCCGACGGTTCAAGCGTATGAAGTCATGCTGAGCCGAATTCTCGAGTTTGCGGAAGAAGGCCGGAAGAAACCCGGACCCGATCCGGGGAAGTGACATCCGGCATTGCTTCGGACACGGTCGTTCACTCCCAAAGAACCGTTGCATCGAGTCCGTCTTAGAAGTATTATGGACAGCATTCAGTCGAATCGCGTGGATCATCGGGACGCGAACGCGTATCCGGACGCTGTAAATATCGCCGCCCTGGATCAGTGGAGGGATCGGCTTTTGCATATTTGCTTCACCCCAATTTTGGGAGGTGCCCTATGAAGTCTCGAACACCTGTGTTTGCCGTTTGTTTCATTCTTGTATTCGTGCCGTTGATATTGTTTTTGCTCTCCGGAAACGCGCTGGCGGACGCCCTGAGCGACGCCATTCAAAAAGCGATTACCGAGGGCAAAATCGATGCCGGGGCGAAACCCGGTTATTTAGGGATTCCCGGCGGGTCCGATGTGAGCTACATCATCGGTTTCCTATGGGCCATTTGGGTGGGCTGGATATTCTCCAGCGTCGGCGCCTTTGGCGGCATTATGGCGGGCGTGGGCCACATTACCGTGTTCGGGCTCGGAGACTACGCCAAATCCTTCGGCAAGGGGGACCTTCTCAATAAGGCGATCACCGACTCCATTCGCGTATCCAACCAGTGGCTGGTGGGGCTGAGCGCATTCATCAGTTCTCTGAATTACTATCGCATGGGCCGCCTGGTGCTTCCCCTCGGCGTGTGCCTGGCCATAGGTTCGATCCTCGGCTCCTATCTGGTGCCGTATCTCACTGCCGGTAAGATCAACCTCAGCGCTTACTTAGGTTATTTCGGAGTTGTCGTTTTCATCATCGGCGGTTTTCTGTTCTACGAGACCACTCCCAGAGGGCAGGCGCGGAAAAAGGAAGCCAAAGCCGCGGCGACGGCCTTCGAGAAATCCATCAAAGACAAGGGCGAAGGGCGACAGGTTCCGGCGGGCGTGAAAGTCAGTAATTGGGGCGTTTCCAGGATTCGATTCAGCTTTTACGGGGTCGAATTCAGTTTCAGTCCCATCGTTCCGGTCATCGGAGGTTTTGCCATTGCGGCGGTGGCCTCGTTTATCGGTGTGGGCGGCGGCTTTCTGTTTGTTCCGTTCCTGACCTCCATTGCCGGGCTCCCGATGTTCCTCGTGGCCGGCACATCGGCGCTGACGGTGCTGATCGGCATGATCGTGTCCATCTTTACCTATATGGTTACCCAGGAAGTGATCGTTGACTGGGGGCTGATCGGCATTGAACTCATCGGCATCTTCGTCGGTTCCATGATCGGACCGCGAACGTCCAAGTACATCCCCGACATCTGGCTCAAGCGTATTTTCGTTTTGCTGGCCTTGTACGTGGGCATTCTCTATACGACAAAAGGTTTCTTCGGACGGAGTTGGTTGCCGCCGTTCTGATCAGCGGCCGGGCATTCCGTACCTGGAGAATGAAAAGGTGCGGCGTGACCCGCTTCACCATGCATTATTCCACAGGGAAGCCTTGAAAGGCTCCGGTCATGTGGCCCGCATTCATCGATGCATTCTTGATTTTCTGGTACCGGATTCCCCAAAACCCCTGGGCCGGATTCTGCTTGGGCACCTCGGTCCTGGCGCTTCTTTGCGTGCTGGCCGGAGAATTCACTCTTTCCCTCGGGTACCTCGTCAACCGGCGGAAGATTACGGGCGACAGCAGGGACATGGTCGCCATGCATAACCTTTCGGTTCGTGCACTTGAGGTTGGCGACGAGCCCGGTTACAAGGCCTGCAACAAAGTGGCGAACGAAGCCTTTGGCCGGGCCTTCTTCATGCAGATAGCGTTGGCGGCCGCCACATTGTGGCCTGTGCCGTGGGCTTTGCACTGGATGGGAAAGCGATTCGGCGCGGTGGAGTTTCCGATGCCTCTGTCGGTACCGGCTGTTGGCGACCATGTGTCATACGCCTTCATGTTCCTTCTTTTCTATGTTTTGGCGCGAATCGGTTTCAAAAGCATTCGGCACAAAATGCCTTATTTTGGCCGGTTTCACCGAAGTCTTTTAGAGGAGAAGGCGAAAATCCCCGCCTATAGGTCTTTTCCGGGATTTGGCCGGGGCGACGGGTGACCTCGTTGGAAGAGCTAACGTCTAGATATTATGCTTATTTTTTGCAAAAAATCCTTGACACCGTTATGGCCTGATGATAGCGTTCCAGAGACTGCGTCTGGAATGCAGGTTTCCGGCTTCTAGACGGAGAGGTTGTTCGACATTTCAAGCCAAAGGAGGTGAGTCGGAAGTAGGAATTGAAAGGGTTATTTGAGAGGGTTTGTTTTGTAGTTACCTTTGTAAGGATCTTTTAGGAGGAGAGAAAATGAAAAGGTTGTTTATTTTTGCCGCCGCGCTTACCGTTGCGTTATGCATTGCGATGCCGGCGAAGGCGGACTTTGTCGTTGGTATGATGGCGTATACGGACTTGGGTTACTACTACCGCGATACCGAGCGTATGAAGACCCAAAATCCGACGGTGGACGGCGGCGTGGGCGATGTGTTCATCGACCAGCCACATCATTCCCGTTTGTACTCCAAGTGCACCACCGAGGACTGCGGTGGCTACTTCGAGCTTGGTGTCGGCAGTGATACCGAAACCAGCGTTGGCTTCGCAAACGCCAACTTCCGTAAACTGTACGGCTGGTACGATTTCGGCAACTTCCGCTTTGAGGCCGGTCACACGGAACCGATCGGCGCCTCCCGTTACAACCCCACCCAGTTGTTCGGCTTGGGTCGTGCGCTTCACATCATCTTGGCCGGCTGGGGCAACATCTATGACCGCGCCGCTCAGGCGAACCTGATTTTCCAGGGTGGTGCTTTCTATGCCGCCGCCGGTCTTTCCACCAACAACCGCTTCGGCATCTTCGACGGCGATGGCGAAGAGTACAACTACGTACCGCGCATTCATCTCCAGGCCGGTGTCAACACGGCTTCCTTCTCCATTCTGCCCAACGTCACCTTCGAGCATGCTGAAGGCGAAGACACCACGAACAAGGACAGCTCCGCTTATGCGTGGGTCATCGAAGTGCCCGTTTCCATCAAAGCCGGCATGTTCGGCGTGAACCTGTCCGGTCACTGGGGATACAACGTCGGTACCGTGTACTCCCGTTTCTACAACCTGAGCTACATCGGACAGAATGCCAATGGTAATGTGCAGGTCACAGCCGATGGCGAAGTTGAAGACACGCTCTGCTGGGGCGGTTACTTCGACGTTTCTTTCGGTGGCAAGCCTCTGGCCGTTCACCTCATCGGTGGCGTACAGCACGTAGAAAACGACCTCTGGGAGAACGACGACTCCAATACGCGCTATGCCGCCGTCGTCCGAATTCCCTACTCGATCACCGGAAGCTTTACCCTCAGCCCGGAAGTCGGCTACTATGAATACGGCGATGACATCAATGTCGCCGCAGGCGGAACCAAAGACCTCGGCGCCGAGTGGCTCGCCGGTGTGCAGTTCCAGTTCGTTTTTTAGTCTGATTTGCTTCGGATAGACGAAAGCCCCGTCTCGCAAGTGACGGGGCTTTCTTATTCCGGCTCAAACGCATCGGAGCCTTCAGCAGGAACTACTGAACAGGGAGCAGCAAGCGATTGCCCCACGGCTTGTCCATTTCAAACGATTATCCGGAAACCCAGGTGAAAAAAGAAAGAGAAGAACCCTGAAGCGTGACTTCGAACCGACGAGCGAACACCCGCCCCGACTTCAGCCCATCAGGAAACCGTGACGGAAAACAACATAGAGGATTGAAGCCTTCGTAAAAAGTTCCCAGGTCGTCATGCCGGACCTGATCCGGCATCTCGAAGTAGCTCAAATTGCCCGCTTCCGGCTTTCGCCGGAGCGACGGAAGATGGCCGTTTTCGACTTCTTACGAGTTTATCAACACCCCGCCCGCGATGACTCGTACCGGACGGACGGCGCCACGCAATACAGGTGTGTTCAGGGGCATGGGTCCCGTGTCATGGTTCCGGTGGGTTCAAACGTTAGACGACACAGGCGGTATCCGAGGTTTCTCCGAGCCTAACGGACGCCGACAGCGGGAGGGGCCGGACTCGGGAGTCGTCTGCCGGCCAAAGACGCCGATTGCAGACTTTCCAACGCGCCTTCGGTGACAGCCCCAACCCCAAACCGGGCTGCGAAAAGACGGCTCCTCCGTGCGGCGATGGCGTTTTACTCCACCGGGAGGGAGGGGGCTTAAGATTCATCCGCCGATTGGAACATCGTTTCATTCACTGCTCCATTCCGACGGTTGACCGCTGTTGGGTTGACCGCTATTTGATGCTTGGGCCAGTTGAAAGGAAACAAAGATGCTTCTTGGCTCTTTTATGCCCGAGGGATCCAGCTTGACCATGGCCGCCACAAGATCCTTCTTCCCGTCTCCATCCAAATCCTTGAGTTGAAAATCGGATACATATCCGGGAATACGTGTAGTGGTCCAATCCTCCATCAAGCCGATTCCTTTCCAGGTGAGAGAGACGATGTGGCACCCGGAGAAAAACCGGTACCTGCTGGTAAGACGAAAGGTGGCCGACTTATTCCGATTCACCAGGACCTCCGGTACGCCGTCTTCGTTCATATCTGCAATGACGATTCGGGCCGGAACGTATAACCTCTCCGAGGCTTCAGAAGTAAAAGCGTTATCTTGTTTAACCGTCAGATAATTCATCGTGCCGCCAAAATAGTATTCACTCTCCCAGAGAGAGTCACCCGAGCGCGTCTCCACCTCCAGATAATCGTCGCCGTTGATGAGAACAACCAGTATTTTGCCGTCGTTGTTCAGATCCGCCAGCGAGAAGTTAAAGGCGGTCGCTCCCACCGGGACCGTCAGCTGCTTTCCTTCGGTGATTTGGGCGGCCGAACGCTTCAACACGTAGATCCCCGCCTGCAGGCCTTCCGCCGTTTTCCGTTGGCCTACGAGCATGGGCTCGGACGTTTCCGGATCAAGAATCACCCTGAAATTCCAGGGTATGTTCTGAATCACGGGAATTAGGCGGCCGGAACGCATTTCCAAGACAAACGAACTCGTTTCGCCCATGGTCCCGACTTCGTTGACCACATAAATTTCCGCGACCCCGTCATTGTTCAGATCGGCGACGTCCACGGTCACCAGCATGTTGAACGCGCCTATGTCGAACTTGGCGATTTCCCCGAGCCCCCCGGGATCCGTCCATTTGTAGGCCCGCACTTCTCTTTCCGTGATGAGCACCAGCTCATTCTTCCCGTTTCCATCGATGTCACCGATGTCGAACCCTTTGATGTGAATGGGGAAGGCATGACTTTTCCACAACAGCGGTTTTCCATATTGACCGCGTTCGATAATGTTGGGGCCCAAGGACGAAACCTGGATTCGATCCTGGGGCGTCATGAAATAGCCGGGCGAAAGGTTTGATTTGGCCTGAGGAACGCCTTCCTGAGGCCCGGAAGCGGAGGAAGCTTCCGATTCCCCCGAACTCGAGATCGGTTCGCCGAGGTTGAACACTTTCTCTTTCACACTGCGGGCAAAATCGTTGATCTCCGGAATAAGTCCGTCCATGCCGGCGATCTGCCGGCTCAACGTTTCCGGCAGGGCGCCCGCGGTTACGTCCAGCACCTGGGCGTCCAGACTGACGCTCTCACCCAATACCGTTAGGCTGCCATAGAGCACATAGTCTGCAGCGTACTTCTTCCCGGTCTCCTGGAGGCGATCCGAGGTAAACTCTCCCTGCAACTCCCGATATGCCTCCGCTGCTTTCACCTTGTCTATCACCGTAACCTGGCCCTTTTCGGCCAGCCGAGTCGAAAGCATGTCTTGTATGCCCGCCTGCAAGAAAGACAGGTCTTTCTCCGAATGAATATTGAAAGGAAGAATCAGGATGCTCTTTGGCGCCGCTGCATGCCCGTTCAGACTCACGAGTAGCAACAGGACGGCGAGCAGACTCACGTAATTTCGCTTCAACGTCGGTTCCCTCCATGTTCCGAAAGTCGGTTTGGTCCTGCTTATCACCGGTAATACCGCCAGTCAAGCGGTTCAGGCCGAAGAGTCACCGCGCGGCCTGCAAAACGCAAAAACGCTCATTCTCTTTAAACCCGTATGGCGTCCAAGCTGCCAACAATGAGAAGTAACCGACCGAATCGGGAGAAGACCGAACATTGGTGGCATCACCCAAAGACGGATGCCCACTTCCGAATCTCAGCGATATCGGCGCCCAACGGAGGCCCACCCGGGATCCGGAAACACGGCAGACGACCGTCGCGTACCCGTGACCCCGAAGTCCCCGCCAAGCGGAACGCCGATCGGATGCAGATTGCATAGAGCTTGCAAAGTACAAGAAGTCGGTTATAATGGCCCGGAGTTCACAAAAGGAACATGCCACCGCGTTTTTCGAACAACCGCTTGCCATAGCCGAGTTTCAAGGGATGCACGAGCTTTCCATCGCCCAAAGCATTCTGGATATCATAACCGAGGAGATGCGGAGGCATCATGTGGAACGGATCGTCTCCGTTCGTCTGAAGATCGGGGAAATGAGCGCTGTAGTCCCCGAATCCCTGACCTTTTGCTGGAGCATCGTCACCAAAGACACACCGGCGGAGGGGTCACGCCTGGACATCGTCTCCCTTCCCATAGAGGCCAGATGCCTCGCTTGCGACTCCGTCTTTTTCGTTCAGAACTACGTATATGTCTGCCCGAAATGCGGGAGCGGAGATCTGGCCATTCTTTCCGGGAAGGAGTTGCAGATCCAGGATTTCGAGACGCCGGATTTTTGAAGATTACCAAAATGTCGGCGGCGTTGGGGAAGGACCTCAATAAGCGCCGTGCACTTGTCCGAACTGCTTGTTCTTCTAACGCATCCTGCTCTATCCCGGGAGTACCCGGCAAGCTGGGAATCACCCCTATTCATAGGAGGGCCGGACCCTGAAAGTACCTGTCGTCAGAAACATTTTAGAGGCCAACAAGAGAATCGCCGACGAGAACCGTACGCTCTTTGGTTCGAAGAGGATCCTGGTCCTGAACCTGATGAGTTCCCCGGGCGCCGGCAAAACCACACTTCTGGAAAAGACCATCGACTTGTTGAAGGATCGGTTCCGCATCGGTGTCATTGAAGGGGACATTCAGACCTCTACGGACGCGGAGCGCATTGCCGGGCACGGCGTCCAGGTCGTTCAAATCAATACGGACGGGGCTTGCCATTTGGATGGAAACATGATTCGGGAAGCCCTGACCCAGTTGGATCTCGACGCCTTGGACCTGCTCGTGGTGGAGAATGTAGGTAATCTGGTCTGCCCGGCGGAGTTCGATGTTGGCGAACACCACAAAGTGATGATCCTGAGCACAACGGAAGGGGATGACAAACCCAAGAAATACCCTTTGATGTTTCAGGAGTCCAGTGTGCTGCTGGTCAACAAGATTGACCTTCTGCCCTATATCAACTGCCGAATCGAGGTGATACGCCGGGCATCCGCGGAGATTAACCCCAATCTGAAGGTGCTGGAAATCTCCGCTACGACGGGAGAAGGCCTTCCTCTGTGGACGAATTGGTTGGAGGAACAGATCCGACAAATCCGGGGAACGGATTGACGCTCAATCGTCGAATCCGAATGCTGGTTTCTGGAATCGTGCAAGGAGTCGGATTCCGGCCGTTTATCTACAACCTGGCAAGAAGACTCAACCTGGGCGGCTTTGTGATCAATACGGCCGGCGGCGTCGAGATAGAGGTTTCAGGGACCAGCGGTGACATCGATGAGTTTGTTTCGCTCGTAAAGAAGAACCCTCCCAGACTGGCTTACATTACCGACGTTCGAGTGGAAGAGCTTCCTTTCGCCTCGATTGACGGGTTTTCAATAGAGCACAGCCGTGGCGGCGAGCAGCGTTCAGCCCTTGTATCACCGGACGTCTGCGTGTGTAAGGACTGCCTTTCAGAACTCTACGATCCCGGCGATCGGCGGTTCAGATATCCTTTTATCAATTGCACAAACTGTGGTCCCCGGTACACGATTATCCGCGACATTCCCTACGACCGCCCGAAGACCACCATGTCCGAGTTCGACATGTGTCCGCAGTGTCTGGAAGAATACACGGACCCGGAAGACCGGCGATTCCACGCTCAGCCCGACGCATGCTGGTCCTGCGGACCCTCACTGTCCCTCTGGGATGCGGAAGGCAATCCCATTCCGACAGGGGATCCGATCCGTAAGGCGGCCGACCTCCTGCTCGAAGGTCGCATTCTCGCTGTAAAGGGTTTGGGTGGCTTCCATCTGGCGGTCGACGCCACACGCAACGATTCCGTGACGCTTCTGCGCACCAGGAAGCAACGGTTCGAGAAACCTCTGGCAATTATGGTAAAGGACGTGGAGGACGCTCGGGCGTTTGCCAAGGTGGATCCGGAAGAAGCTTCACTTCTGGAATCCCCTCAGCGTCCAATCGTGCTCTTGTCGAAGAAGAACACTCGATATATAGCGGAGCAGGTGGCTCCATTGAATCCCAACTTCGGCGTCCTGCTCCCATATACTCCGCTGCATTACCTGCTACTGGACGCCGTCGGAAAACCGTTGGTAATGACCAGCGGCAACTTGAGCGAGGAACCCATCGTCTCGGGGAATGAGGAGGCGTTTCAAAGACTCGGCGTGTTTGTGGACGCTTTTTTGATGCACAACCGGAAGATCCATCAGCGATGCGACGACTCGGTTACGCGCGTGCTAGGCGGAAAGCCACGTATCCTTCGACGATCTCGCGGATACGTCCCCATGCCGATCTTCCTGGGAGAGAGCACGGTGGAAACGTTGGCTACGGGGGGCGAGTTGAAAAACACCGTGTGTCTCACAAAAGAGAACCGGGCCTTCGTCAGCCAACACATCGGGGATATGGAGAATCTGGAAACGTTCGAATTCTTCAAAGCCACGATTGACCATCTGGAGGGTATTCTGGAGATCAGTCCCCGTATCCTGGCTCACGATCTGCATCCCGATTACATGACCACCGTCTTCGCTAAAGAAGAGGAACATCGGTTTGAAAGAAGAATCGCCGTGCAACATCATCACGCGCATATTGCGAGCTGCATGGGAGAGCATGGGCTTCAAGGACCTGTGATAGGACTGGCCATGGACGGGACGGGATACGGTGAGGACGGAACCGTCTGGGGAGGGGAGGTCCTGCTGTCCCATATGGACCGCTACGAGCGGTGGGGGCATTTTGCCAATCAACTCATGCCGGGCGGAGAAAAGGCAATTAAAGAACCCTGGCGCATGGCGGTAAGTCTTTTGTACCGTACCTTCGGCGAAGGGATGAGGTCGTTGAATCTGGATTTATGGCAAAGGATCGACGAGGGCAAAATCGATGTTCTTGTTCAAATGATGGACAAGGGAATACATACGCCCCGGACCTCCAGTTGCGGGCGCCTGTTCGACGCGGTCTCTAGTCTTGTCGGAATTCGGGATTTGGTAACGTATGAGGGACAAGCAGCGATCGAACTCGAGGCGCTTTCCGATTTTAGGGAATCCGACGAGTATCCTTTCGACATTGTCCGGGAGAACGGAACCGTTGTCCTCAAGTCGGAATCCTTGTTCGGGCCCCTGGTTATGGACGTGCTGAACGGAGTTCATAGGGGGACGATTGGATCCCGTTTCCATCATACCCTCATTTCGGCCTGGGCCGAGTTATGCAACCGGGCAAGAGAGGAAAGCGGCGTCAACCAGGTGGTATTGAGCGGCGGCGTGTTCCAGAACCGATTTCTGTTCGAGACGGCTGTGCAGAGATTGGCGGACTGGGAATTCGAAGTCTATGTGCACGAGAAGCTTCCAACCAACGATGCCTGTATCAGTTTCGGCCAGGCCGTGGTAGCCGACGCCAAGCTTCGAGCATCGGACAAACCGAGCTAATCGTCCGGATTCCGGACAGTTAAAGCAGACGAGTATGAAATATCTAGATGAATATAGAGATCCCGAGCTCGCCGCTGGTTTGATCCAGCGGATAAAGAGCCTCAGCCGGAAACCGGTACGATTGATGGAGATCTGCGGAACACATACGGTCGCCATTTTTCGACACGGTATCCGTTCCGTCTTGCCGGAAAACCTCGTTCTGGTTTCAGGACCCGGTTGCCCTGTGTGTGTGACAGCCCAGGTCGACATCGACCGATCCATAAAACTGGCCCGGATCCCCGATGTCATCGTGACGACATTCGGCGATCTGGTGCGCGTTCCGGGAAGCGGATCGTCCCTGGCGAGGGAAAAGGCGGAAGGAGCGGATGTGCGGACCGTCTACAGCACGTTCGACGCTCTTAGCGTCGCCCGCAATCACCCTGATCGCAAGGTGGTGTTTCTGGGCATCGGATTCGAAACAACGGCCCCGACCATCGCCGCAGCCATCATGACCGCCCACCGCGAAGGCCTGAGAAACTTCAGTGTGCTTTCCATGCATAAGCTGCTGCCGCCGGCCATGGAGGCCCTTCTCTCCGGAGGCGAATCCAGGATCGACGGATTCATCTGCCCCGGCCATGTCAGCGTCATTATCGGTACAAGCGCCTACGAAGCGGTAGTCCGGCAGCATGGAACTCCCTGCGTAGTCGTTGGCTTCGAGCCGACGGACATACTGGAGGGGTTGTATCGCCTGATCCGCCTGTTGGAGAAGAATGAAGCCGGAGTCGAAATCCAGTACAAACGCGCCGTTACACCTGAAGGTAACATCAAGGCCATGCATTTACTCCACACGGTCTTTGAACCCGCTCAAGCGGCTTGGCGGGGGCTTGGAGTGATTCCCGAAAGCGGCCTCAAAATTCGCGACTCCTTCTCCATCCACGACGCCGCGCAGTCCTTCGATGTGGAAGTGCCCGCGCCCGTGGATCCGAAAGGCTGCGCCTGCAGCGAGGTGATCAGAGGTCTGAAAACACCCCTTGACTGCCCTTTCTTCGCCTCAAAATGTACTCCGGAAGAACCGGTTGGACCCTGTATGGTCTCGACCGAAGGCACGTGCGCCGCTTATTACAAGTACCGGGTTTAGAGCAATCGTCCAATTCAAACACGATGGGGAACACCTTTTGAAAGTGGAACGCATACTTCTGGATCACGGAAGCGGAGGAAAACTTTCCCATGAACTCGTACAGACCTGTTTTCTGCCCCTCCTGGGAAAGGGGGACCCGCATCAGTTGAACGACAGCGCCAATGTCGAAATCGATAACACCGGCCTGGCCATCACCACGGATTCGTTCGTTGTGGACCCGATCTTCTTTCCCGGAGGCGATATCGGACACCTTGCCGTGTGCGGTACGGTGAACGACCTGTCCATGGCCGGTGCGCGACCCCTGTGGCTGACGACGGCCTTTATCCTGGAAGAAGGCCTTCCGATGGCGGACTTGCGTCGGATTGTCGAATCCATGGCAAGAACGGCGCGAAAAGCCGGAGTCGATTTAGTGGCCGGGGATACTAAAGTCGTACCCAAAGGGAAGGCGGACAAGCTCTTCATCAACACCACGGGAGTCGGTGTCGTGAAAAGGGGACGGACCTTCGGGGGACAGTTTGCGCTTCCGGGAGATCAGATTCTGATTTCCGGTACGGTGGGAGATCATGGGGTTGCGATTCTCTCCTCCAGGGAAGGTTTGGCTTTCGAGACCCCCGTGTTGAGCGATTCCACACCCCTTTGGGATTTAACGAAAACCATACTGGACACCGGGGCCGACATTCGGGTTATGCGAGACCCGACACGGGGCGGGGTAGCCACCACCCTGAACGAAATTGCTCTCCAGTCGGAATTGGGCATCGAAATCCAGGAGGACGCCATACCCTTCAAGGAAGCGGTGTCGAGCGCTTGCGAAATCCTGGGACTTGATCTGCTCTTCCTGGCCAACGAGGGAAAGATGCTGGTGTTCGTCACCAAAGATGAAGTCAACATGGTGCTGGCTGCAATGAAAAACCATCCGGATGGAAGGGAGGCCCGTCGTATCGGAGAAGTCGTATCGGAGCATCCCGGGAGAGTCGTGATGCGGACTCGAATCGGCGGCAGGCGTATCGTGGAAATGCTGACCGGCGAACAGTTGCCAAGAATCTGCTGATACGACTCCCCTGGCGAATTCGACAACCTGTTTCATCCGGAGTAATCTCTGAAGAGCGGTTACTCAGGGAACGAGTGGCCCCGTGAGTCCCACTCGGGAATTCGAATCCATGCTGTTGCGTCGACGCCGAGAGAATAACGAAAACATCGATAACCCGTGTATTGTTTCTCACCTATGCACAAGCGTCTCTTCCTTTATATATTGAAAGAAATGCAGGGCCCATTCTGGGTGAGCATCCTGGTATTCACCATGGTCCTTATCTTGGGACGGATTATGCAACTCATCGATATGATGGTGAATCGGGGCGTGTCGTTCGTAGACATACTCACATTGATCGGATCCATTCTTCCATATTTTCTGGTCTTTATACTACCCATGGCCACGCTCATGGCCGTCCTTATGGCGTTCCTCCGCATGTCGTCGGACAACGAAATCACGGCCATAAAGAACGCCGGCGTTAGTCTTTACCAGATGCTGCCCCCCGTGGCGGCCATATCGCTGTTCAGCTACTTTTGCACCCTTTTCCTGTCCTTATCCCTGTTACCCTGGGGAATTCGGTCGACACAGGAAACGCTCGGGAAAATCCTCCACGCAAATGCCGATGTCGTGATGAAGGAAGGTGTTTTTAACGAAGTCGCGGGCAAGGCCGTCATTTATATGAGACGTTACGCGCCAAAAGAAAAGCTCATGGAGGACGTGCTGATTTCCGACGAGAGGGACCCCCAAATGCGGAACACCATTGTGGCCAGGCAAGGCAGACTGGTCCCGAACATCGATGGTAATGTGATCTCCTTTCGTTTGTATGATGGCGTAATTACTCGCGTGGACCCCAACTTCGAGTCCAGCCAGATCGTGTCTTTCACTCGCTACGACCTCAATCTCCCCATCCAGGCTTACAAAAGATTCCAGGAGGAAAATGCGGATTCCATGGAGCCCATGGCCATGAACATGGCGCAGCTGAATAACGTGATCCGGACGGGCAAGCCGGGATCCGAGCGTCACCAGATGGCTCTGATGGAGTATCACCAGCGATTTGCATTGCCCGTGGCCTGCCTGGTCATGTCCCTGCTGGGTGTCAGCCTGGGCGTCCAGTTTTCCGGTACGAAGAAGGCCCTCGGCATGGTCATCGCCTTGGCTGTGTTCTTTGTGTACTTTATTCTACTGAGCGCCACAAGAAGCTTGGGAGAAGGTGACAACGTACCTGTTGTGGCGGGCACGTGGATGCCTAATGTGCTTTTCGGCTCCGCGGGAATCTACATGCTGATCCAGACGGCGCGTGAACGACGCATCGAGTGGGTGAACAGGATGTTGATCTCGCTGTCCAACCTGGGCGGCAAAGCTCGCCGGGGATGGCCTTGGTTTGGGAAATAGAGACGCGGTTCCGCTTAGCAAACGGCAATCGGGAACCTTTCTTTCAGAGATCGGGCAGATATTGGACATTTCCATTACGCGGTTGGAGGGATTCCTGAATGGAACACCGATGTCCGCATGAAAACCACGTAGACGACCCTTATCACCACGCCTGCAAAGACTGCAAAGACCAGACATGCGGCGGACATCACCTCGCTTTGCGCGTGGCTAAAGCCCTCGAAGAAGACGGAGGCGCTTTTATAGCACGTCTTTCGTCCGCGAGCACTGTTTCGAAGAAGCTCTTGGGAAACTAAGGTGACGCCCAAGGCCGTTTTCCGGCCTCGAAAAGGGATCCTTGCGCATTTTCAGCAAACACTTGACTTCTGCCCGCTTTCTCCGGCAAAGCACCGTACGCGCGGTTTTGTTTTCGAAAAAAAGGGGAAAGCCCCCTCAAGCGCCTTTCCCCTTGCAACGCATGGACCAAGACCTTCCTGTAAATCACTCGCCCCGAGGTCTACAGCCTGTTATCCGGCCAACCTTCGTAAATATTGTATTCCTCTACATCCCCGATGCGGGTCAGGGCGTTCACGGCGTCCGTGTGCCGCCACGAGGCCTTGAGGTTGTCGTGCAGCCAATTAATCATTCCGCGATAAAAAGCGAGAAACGCATCCGTCTCCAGCGCCACATTGCCGGCATCCGAAGAACGTATTACCACCTTGTCCGCACCGGCGGAACGGCCCGAGGTGAGCGTCAAAGCCAAGCCGGTCAGGAAGACCCGAGTTCGTTGGTCGCTGTCGAACAGATCTCCTTTGAAAGACACGCCGCCTTCCGTCTTTCGGTTGAGAAGTGCATTGATTTCCCTGCATCGTTTTTCTTTGATCCCGTCCAAGGTGATCAACACATTTCTGATCACACTCATAAGCTGGTCGGGTTCAACAGGCTTCTCCAGGAACGCATCCGGCCGGGTATCTATGAATCGATTCAAGACCTCTTCCGTGGACACGTCTCCTATGGTGTCATGATCTTCGTGAAAATCGCGCATTTCGGCCAAGTGTCGAAGGAATCCCCCCTCGCCGGTCAATATGACGATGGGGATATTCCTGTGCTTCTCGCTCTTCTTTACTTCATTGAATACGTAGATGCCTCCCTTTCTAGGCATTCTGAGATCCAGGAGAATGAGCCCGGGATCCAATTTCCATATTTTTTCGACTCCCTCTACTCCGTCAAACGCCGCATGAATGTCTTTGAATCCGTTTTCTTCGAGGACTGTTGTCAGGTAACGTACGTTCTCTTTCTCGTCATCGATGATTAATACTCTGGTGTCGGTCATAAGCTCCTCCTTCGTTGAAGTTTCACGCCGGCAAATTCGCCTATCGAAACCATGAAAACGAGCAGCGTCTGACTTCTTTGAAACCAGCGCCTTGCCTTGCTTTTCGTTCGAGATATCCGGAAGCAACGGCTCCGCTTTTATCTTTCAGAAACCATTTATTTAATTATATCATGCGAATAGCTGATCGCACAAATCAAAATCCGACTTGCGTCCAAACGATCGAGCGCCGGCGCCCGTGCTCCCGCGTTTTAAGGGAAAGAGAACCCTGTGTTCGGGAACGCCGGGCTCGTCGCTTCATTGACAACACACCATAAACTAAGCTACGTTTGCTGCAATCGTATACAATGCCTTCAACCAGGAAGCGTCCGGGGGTGAGGCCGCTGAACTGCCCGGACACCGGGACCCAGGCGGAAAAGACACCGTTTTCCTCATGCGCGAAGCGAACCTTGACTGCGAATTCGGCAGAAGAGGAAGAACCGGTCGCCTCCCGCTCAAGGCCTTGCTGAGTTATGACTCTCGCATACCCAATTATCAAGGTTAGAGTTGACAAGGTATTCAATTTGGAGGTTGACGGATTGCGCGTGGACACGGCCTGGCATACGGGTAACGTGCTTTTCCTCGCCCCCGAGTGCGGTTCCGCGTTGAAGAAGAAGATGAACGCGTGGGCGAGCGCCGTCGACGGGACGGGGCGCGCCTATCTCTTTTGGGTGGCCCGCAATTCCAGAGTGGAAGGTCTGGTGATCCAGCCTATGGATAGCAGCTACTGTTTCGAAGTGTCTCCCGCCGGTTCGTGACGCGCATCCGTCGGCAGCACGATCATGAAAGTAGATCCACGTCCCGGCAGTGACTCAACCTCGATTCTCCCTCCATGTTCGTCGACGATCTTTTGAGTTACACACAGCCCCAATCCGGTTCCTTTCGCTTCCTTTGTGCTGAAAAAACGTTTGAAAAGCCTGAATTTTGTCTCTTCGGTCATTCCTTCCCCATTGTCTTTCACCAGAAAGGCGATTTCTCCTTCTTTCCGCTGAACTCGAGCCTCTATGAGCGGTCTTTCGTTCTCTCCGTAAGATTTACCCCGGCATGCGTCCACCGCGTTGGAGAGGAGATTCAGGAGCGCACGGGACATGGAATCCGAGTCTAAAGCGACAGGAGGCCCCTCATCTCCCGCCGCCAGGATATCGATCCCTTCCTGCACCGCCGATTTCGATACCACTTCGACGGTTTCCCGCAGAAGAACAAGCGGATCCATCGGAGTCAGGGATGGTGTGCGGTCGCGGCAGTAGGTGAGCATGTCTAGGCTGAGCTTGCCAATACGTTCGATCCCTCTTTGCACACTCTTCCAGCCTTCTTTCACCAAAGCCGGATCGTCTCTCTTCAGACCCGTATTTAAGATATACACTCCTCCTTTCAGTCCGTTGAGCAGGTTCTTGATGCAATGGGTGATTCCGGCGATGGTCTCGCCGATGGCGACCAGCCTTTCTTGTTCGAGCAGTTTACGACGCATCCGATTCTCTTCGGTGACGTCTTTGCTTACCCCGACGGTTCCGAGCACTCGTCCCCTGCGATCCCGTAATTGAGAAAGGGACAAGCTGATCTCCACTTCCGTACCATCTTTGGCGATGAGCACGGCGGGATAGTTGTTGACGGCTCCCAACCGGCCGACTTCTTCCATCAGTTCTCGACGTTCTTCCGGCTTTTTCCAAAGGCCCTCGACATGGGAGCCCAGCATTTCCTCCTTCTTGTACCCCAGAAGCTTTTCCGCCGCGGGGTTAAAGGTCACGATAAAACCGTCGAAGTTGGTCGTAATAATCATATCGGAAGAGTGATTGAGGACGTTCTCGAGGTATTCTTCATTTTTTCGTACTTCTTCCTGAAGGGCCACCTCATCCGTCATATCCCTGGCAACCACGCATAACGCTTCGGCCTGTCCCCCATCGCCCGGAATGGGAAAGCGCACGGTGTGAAACTGGTGCACTTTGGACTCCGTCCTCATCCGCCCCTGGAAAGTGCGCGTGGTATGTTGGCTGAGCACCTCCGCATCGCGAGCGGCCATGACAGCGGCGATGTGCGGAGGGAAGAGGTCGAAATCCGTACGACCGACCACCTCGCCCGGAGACAATCCCATGGTCTCAGCTCCGGCGGGATTGATGTACAGATAGTGTCCGCGCGTATCCTTGATACAGATGATATCGTGCGTCGAGTCCAGAAACTGACGCAGCTTCCGTTCGGATTCCCTCAGTTCCCGCTCGAGCATGATCCGTCTCGTCACGTTGCGAATGCCTTCGATCACCTGCGCGATCTCCCCCGAATCCCCCAGTATGGGAGCGCACGTGATCTCGTGGTAACAGTATTCACCTTCCGGAGTAACGTGGGGATGAATGGTCGAGCAACTTTCTTTCGTTCTCATGACTCCATCGAAGGGACACGTCAAACCGGGTCCCCGGCACTCCTCGGATCGCCCGTGAGTCACCTCATAGCAACGGCGGCCAATCACGTAGTCCTCGGGAAGTCCTCTTTCCGCCAGAAAAGTCTTGTTAACGCCCTTGATGGTGCGATCGTCGTTCAGGATCAAGATGCTGTCGGGCAGAGAATCGATCAACTTCTGAAACCAGTCTCGCTCTCTTCGTATCGTTTCTTCCGCCTCTCTCTGCAAGATTTGCTTTTCGGTCTCAATTTGGATCAAGTCCCACAGAAGCCGGGCGCCGCGGTGGTCGATACAGCTCACATGGAGCGGCCTGCTCTGGATCACTTGTTCTCGCACCTTGGTGGAACCTGTGAGTTCGATGATGAGGTTGAGACCGGGAAGGGTAAACAACTGGGAAAAATCTTGGGTTGTGAATATTTCCATTGCCCGGGCGCGCCTGATACCGGGGGCGTTCGTATCCGGATCGGCGACTCCCAAAATCTCCATTCCCAATCGCGCCAATCGGCCGTCCGCCAAGAAGGTCAGAAGATCGTCGCAGGCTTTTCCTCCCCCAATAATCGCGGCTTTCGAAGGCACACGGGCCTGCGTCCCTCTACGGATGGCAATGGATTCAGGCTTGGGCGTTGTGACCAGGTTGTCGGATGCGCCGTCTCGAGTGTCCATGACAGGGTCCTGAAATGTGCATTGATAAGTTTGGAATAGCTAATGTATAAATTATCGCACACAAGAGCCGCCTTTTCAAATCCCCCAAAAAGTCAGGATTGACATCGATGTTGCATTATGCTACGTAGCTTGAGCAAAGTTTCACATAAAAGGCGCGCTAAAATTCACTGAGAGGAAAAAGAGATGAGAAGGTTGCTTAAATCCCCTTGGCTGGAAGTGAACGTCATGTTGGCGGTGCTCATTATCTGCTACGGAGCGATGGCGATCATATCCTGGGGGGCGGAAACCCCTGCCGGCGGTATGTCCGGAGGAACCATATGGCTATGGCTGTTCGGGTTCTTTCTCCTAAGCTTCGGCATCGCGCTGGTCGCCGTGATCGGAGGCATTGGAGGAGGGGTCCTGTTTACGCCCTTCATGTTGGCGTTCACGCCCGTTGACAGCCTGATCGTGAGAGCTACAGGACTCATCGTAGCCATGTTCAGCGGTCTGATATCCACAGGCCCCTTCATGCGGGGAGGTTTGGCCAGCCTCAGAGTCTGCATCTTTTGCGCGGCCGCCTATGGGGTCGGCGCCTTTACGGGGGCCCAAGGAGCCATCTATGTGGCCAAGAATTTGGGGGAGGCCGGCGAGGGTGCTATCAGGCTTGCTCTCGGCATTATCCTCCTGTCCCTTGCCGTATACTTTGTGGTAGGGGGGAAAAAAATAGAATGGCCCCAAGTGAAGAAAGTGGACGGCTTCACTAAATGGCTGAAGCTGTCCCAGCCCTATTATGAATTTTCTCTAGGTAAAGTGATCGATTACCCCCTTACAAGAGCCGGGGGCGTTCTCGCAGCCATCCTGGGGGTCGGTTTGCTCTCCGGTTTTTTCGGTTTGGGCGCCGGTTGGGCCATCGTTCCCGCGCAGAACCTGATCATGGCTGTTCCCCTCAAAGTGGCGGCGGCCAATAGCGGCGTTCTCCTCGGCATGGGGGACTGCATAGCCGTGTGGCCCTACCTTCTAATGGGAGCCATTATCCCCATGTTCGCGGCTCCCTGGCTCGTCGGTCAGGTGTTGGGAGGGTTGCTGGGGGCGCTGATACTCATCAAAGTCAGAGCCGGATTTGTCAGGTACCTCCTGATCGGCTTCATGTTTTTCGGGTGCTTTGGGCTGCTGAGCAAAGGACTGTACATGCTGGGAGTCATCGGACCGGTTCCGCTCTGGGCCACCGGTGTAGCCTTCGTCATTATTTTTGGGATCATCACCCGATCCATCATCCGATACACCAAGTCCGAAGCGTAAAAGGAGAAGTGGGAAATGAGCATTGAAGCAAGACCGAAAATGCCGGTTGCACAGATTGTCTTTGGAGAGATCGTATACTGGATAACCGTCCTGTCCTGCCTCATCTGTACGGTCGGACCGTTGCTATCCATAGCGTTCCCTGACAACAACGTTATGAATCCTCACTATCTCTTTGCCTCTATTTGGAAGGGCAATAGCTCAGATGTCGTCTGGAAGGAGGTCGGCGGCGCATTCCCGGGAGGGCATTTCTATTTTGACCATCTGACCAAGGGCGACGGGTTTACGCAATTCGGACTGGCCTTGGGGTGCAGCGTCGCCTTATGGGGCTTGATCGGCACCGCCATCGCGTACTTCAGGGAAAGAGTCTATCTCTACGTGGTGCTGTCGCTCTGGGTCGGGGCCCTCGTCGCCCTGGCCATGGTGGGTATTGTCGGCTTGCACTAGCCCGGGTCATTTTTTTCCTGCCGCACGCGATTCATGTTTCAAAAGTACCTCCGGGGAAGTCCATCCTGACGGGCTTCCCCGCATAGCGGTTCAAACCTCCCGTATGCCTTAAGCCAAGCCTGCGTCGAACTATCGTATTCCTCCATCACTTCCCGAGCGCCCGAAGGCATGTTTCCATGTGGCGTCGAGCCTGGGGATCGTTCGGAAATTTCGAGAAGCACTCGAGTCCTTCTTTGAAACGACCCAGATTCATATAGCTGACCCCAAGACAGATATTGAGTTCGGCGATGTCCGGGAGCCTTGCCGCGCCCTCCGCCAGCAGGCGAATCGATTCCCTGTGTTCACCGCGTTTCTGTAGGATCGTTCCCAACCCAAGATAGGCTCTTGCGTTGGGACGGTAAGCCAGAGAGCGTTCGAACAGCCTCGCGGCCGTGGCTTCTTTCTCGGGAATCGCCTCGATTCCGGCATAATCCCCGTGGGTGAACGTCAAACCCAGCCTCGAGAGAAACTCGGCATGCGTGGTATACAGCTCCGGATCGTCTACGAGTTCGACCGCGTCCGCAAAATCCGAGAGGTGGCGATGGTAATCCGATCGCAGTTTCTGTCCGAAAGACAGCACCAGGTCCTTCGACAGAGCGGGATCGGTTTCCCAGTACATGATATCCTCGATCTCCTCCAGCCAGATATCGTCGCTGAGGTCTAGCCGTCGGATCATATCGTTGTAGAGAGCCGTTCCCGGGAAGATATCCAGAATATAAAAAACAACGCTGAGTGGCTTGATGTCGTGAATCAGATCGATGGTTTCCTGTATGGTCTCCCATGTCTCGCCCGGACACCCATAAATCAGGTAGGCGCGGGCAAGGATGCCGTATTGGGTGGTGAGCTTGAAAGCTCTCCGGATCTGATCGTTGGTGATATGCTTTTGAAGCTGTTTCCGGATCTTTTCGGATCCGCTTTCAACACCATAGCTGATCTGTATGCAACCCGCTTTTCGCATCCAGTACAGAATTTCTACGTCCACGTATCCGACATGGGATATGGCGTACCAGGAGATCTTCAGGTTTCGTTCGAGGATCATCTTGCAGATGGCGATAACACGGTCTCGATGGATGGTAAACGTATCATCCGATACATAGAAAAACGAAACGCCCTTTTGTACGAGGAGTTCGATCTGATCGACAAAATAGTCCGGCGAATGAGTCCGGATTCTCCTGTCCCAGGAGGAAGGCGACGCGCAAAAAGTGCACTTGTTCACACAGCCGCGAGAAGATGCCACATGTTGGTAGCGAAAATACCGGGACGGAATAGGCAGCTCGTCCAAAAGCTCGATGCGGTCGGCATCCTTCGTGCGAACGCATCTTCCTTCCTTTCTGAAGGCGATACCGCTGACGCTTTCCATTCCTTCAGAGTCACCGGCGGAAAGGTGCTCGATCAGGTTCAGAAACGATCGCTCGCCTTCGCCTATTACGACCAGATCGATTTCAGAAAAATGAGTGAGAAAATGCTCCCACAGGCAGGTGGGCGTTGGTCCACCGAAAACAACCTTGACGTTGGGATCGATCTTCTTGGCTATGCGCGCGATTTCAATACCGCCCCAGCGGTTGGCGTTCAATATCGAGCATCCGATGATGTCCGGCTTTCTGCGGATCAACTCCCGCTCGATGTCGGATGCCCGGTTTTTCATGTCAAACCAATTCAGCACTTCGATCTGGTGCCCTCTTTCCTTCAAAACGGCGGCAATGTACCAGAGGCCGATGGGAACGACATTGACATCGTCGGCCTGGAGCCGGTCTTCGAGAGGATAAGGATAGATGAGGAGAATGTTCACGACGCTATCGAGTGTCCTTTGCTTTCCGGGAGGCTGGGTCAGACCGCTTAAAAGCGTCTCGGGCCCGGGTTGATCGGGACGTTGACATCGCAACCGTTTGAGCGCCTAGCTCACTGAAACCAACATATCAAAACCGACGACTCGAATCCACCTTGAGAACCTCCTCTTTCAAGTCGACCGGGCGAGGCGATTCTATCGGCCGGCTTCCAGGGCGCCGGCCTTCCAGCCTGAAAATGCATTTCAGTGGATTCAGGTATTGCCGGTATGACCGGAATAGTTCAAAATGGGAATTCGGAAACAATGAGGAGGGAACAACGATGAGACGGATTCGCTTGGCGATGAACACAGCTGCGTTATTACTTATTTTAGCGTCTCCCACAATAACGGGGGCGGCTCAACGGATGCCCGTATTTGTCAGCATTGCTCCCCAGGCCTATTTTGTGAACAAGATAGGCGAAGGGCTCGTTGAAACCTGGGTGATGGTCGAGCCCGGCGCCCAACCCCATACTTACGAGCCCAAGCCGAAACAGATGATCGCTCTTTCCAGGGCCAAGATCTATTTCGCTGTGGGCATCGAATTTGAAACCGTTTGGCTCGATCGGTTCCAGGCCGTCAACCCGGACATGAAGATCGTTCACACGGACGCCGACATCCGCAAGTTCCCCATGGAAGAGGAACACCACCCGCATGATGAAAAAGAGGACCGCACCGGCGGGCCTTCAATGGAAGCTCCGAAAACGACCCATGACCAACAGCATACTCATGGCGTCAGCGATCCGCATACATGGCTCTCCCCCCCTTTGGCCCTTCTCCAGTCCCGGGCCATCGTTTGCGCGCTGGTTGCTGAAGATCCTGCTCATAGAGACACATACGAGGCCAACTACCGGCGTCTGTCCGTTGAAATCCTCGATCTGGACGCTGAAATCAGAAACATATTTGTTGGAA
The DNA here is from genome assembly GCA_016208165.1 of Deltaproteobacteria bacterium. Taxonomy (NCBI): domain Bacteria; kingdom Pseudomonadati; phylum Myxococcota; class Myxococcia; species Deltaproteobacteria bacterium. The sequence goes on along the minus strand of JACQYL010000123.1, from coordinate 78,821 downwards.
AACAGAGAAAAATAGAGTTTATGGTGTTCCATCCGGCCTGGGGATATTTCGCCCGGGCCTACGGCTTGGAGCAGATTCCCGTCGAAGTTGAAGGCAAAGAACCTAAGCCGTTGCAGCTCAAGGAATTAATTGAACGCGCAAAAGCAAAGAACATCAAGGTCGTATTCGTCCAGCCGCAGTTTTCGACCCGAAGCGCGGATACGATTGCCAACGCCCTGGGAGGACACGTGGCGTTTGCGGATCCTCTTGCCTCCGACTGGGCGAAAAATCTTAGGGATCTGGCGGTAAAATTTGAGTCCGAACTTCGATAGCGTTATGTTGGAACCTCGGGGCGGCTTGACGACACAAAAGCCCCTTCCGACTGGCCCCGCGTCCTGTTGCATCCACCGGAGGCCGGATATGTGTGATGTGTCCCGCGGGAAACACACGGACCGAGGCTCCGGCCCAAGTTCGTGGATGTCCGGACGCGTTCTTTGGGCCGTCTGGCTTCTTATGGCCTTTCTGGCATCGACAGGCTGGGTGGTTCGCGGCCTGTGCCTTGAAGTAACGACTTCCCCGGAAGCGTCGATGCCTGTCCCTACCGCCTCGGTTTTCATCCCGGAACGAACGGAATCCTCATCCGCATGCAATGACTCGGACGATCTACACGAGTTATTGGAAAGAACCGATGCTCGACTGGGAGAATCACTAGTCCGGTTCCCCTATTCTCTGGTGGATCGGAAGAGTAGAAAGGCCGAACCTTCATTGGCCCCGAACCTGTTCCCTCGCGGGAGCGATCCGGGAACAGGTTCGCTCCTGCTGAAAAAAATGGACGCTGAAGTACGGATTGTGGGTCCCATCGCTCAGGTCAAGTTGCATCAGGTGTTCCAGAATACGGGCGCCAATGCCGTCGACGCGGACTACCTGTTTCCGGCGTCCGCAGGCGCCGCCGTTCATGAAGTTCGGGTGCGCATCGGTGAGCGATTCATTGAAGCGCGAATGCAGAAGCGGGATCAAGCCGGCATGCAATTCGAGCAGGCTGAATCCAAGAATAGAACCGTTTCCTTCATCGAGCAGGAATGGCCGAACGTGTTCCTGATGAACGTAGTTCATATCATGCCGGGTGATTCGGTTCAGGTGGAGCTGAACTATTCCGAACCCGTCTTTCCTCAAAATGAGGTGTACGAGTTCACCCTCCCCGCCGTGCCCGAATCCGAGCGCGAAGGAAGGCTGGATCCGATCCGTGAGCGAGGGATTCCAAATCGCTATGCTATTAAGGGAGAAAGCGTTCCCTACGATTTCGATATCGCCGTGCAACTACTCACCGCGGTTCCAATCAAAACCATTTCGTCTCCTTCCCACAGAATATCCGTGTTCTATCGTTCCCAGAACAGCGCGCGGATTCATCTCGACCAGGAACGAAAAGGAAACAAGGACTTTGTCCTTCGATATACGTTGGCGGGAGTACAAATCGAGAGCGGTGTCATGATGTATCAAGGGGCGGAGGAGAACTATATTGCGGTTTTTATGGAACCCCCCGAGCGTCCCTCCGGCTTTCGTATTCCTTCCCGCGAATTCATATTCGTGATAGACGTGTCCGAATCCATGAAGGGATTTCCGCTGGAGACGGCAAAGGTGCTGATGGAGCGGCTCCTTATGGACCTTAAGGCGTCAGATTTGCTTAACGTCGTGCTTTTCGCGGGAAACTCGGCGGTCTTGAATTCGAGCGGATCGGTCAACGCGACCGAAGAAAACATTCGTCAAGCCATATCCTTGCTCGATGGCCCCTCAGGAGACGATGGAACAGGCCTCATGACCGCGCTCCGGGCGGCATACTCCATCCCGCGACCCGAGAGTCACGTCTCCCGATCCCTCGTGGTCATTACGGACGGTTACGTGGACGCGGAGGCCCAGGTATTCAAGTTCGTGCGGGAACATCTCGACGAGGCGAATCTTTTCGTTTTCGGGATCGGAGTGAGCGTGAATCGCGCTCTGGTAGGAAGTTTGGCCCGCGCGGGGCAGGGAAAGCCTTTTGTTGCATTGAGTTCGGATCAGGCGGCGGCCGAAGCGGAAAAGTTCAGGGCCTACATCAAGAACCCGGTGCTCACACAGGCCTCCGTGACGTTCGAAGGGTTCGATGTCCACGATCAAATTCCGATGAAGTTACCCGATTTGATGGCCCAAAGACCCATTGTAGTTATCGCAAAATACCGCGGTGCACCCTCCGGACGTGTCCGAATCTCGGGTTTCACGGGAGAAGAACGCTACCTGGAAAGTCTCGAAGCTTCTCCGTTCATTGCCGGACCGGAAAACGCTCCCATTGTGGAACTGTGGGCCCGGAAGTGGCTGGAACTCCTCGAGGATCAGTACCTCTTGTTGCCGCATGTGAAGGAACTCGAGGAGGCTGTAACCCGATTAGGCCTTTGCCATGATCTGCCTGCGACTGTTACCCGGTTGATGGCGGCTGACTACCAAATGGGACACGCAGACGGAAGCACCCAGCCGATGAAGCAAACCCTCCCGTCGTCTCGAAGACCGTCACAATCGGAGCCTGAAAGCGGTATCAAAGATCAGTTTCCATCTTCAAAGACACGCAAGCCTTTGTCGCCTGAAGTCGCGGCGATAGCCGGCAGCATCCGGCAGCAGGCTCAGGAGACGTCGGAGCTTACCGGCGAGCCGCCTGCGGACGAGGCCGTACGAGAAACGCCAAAGGTCGTGGAAACGTTTTTTCTATTTACCTCAAATAACCTGGAAAATCCGACGGCGTTAGAGAAGGCCGTCCGAGACTCCGTCCGGCCCGCCGCAGAACGATGCGCCTCTTCTCCCGCAGCGCTGACGTTCAGGGTCGAAGTCGACGGGTACGGCACAGTAATTGGGGCGACGATTTCGCAAGGCAGCGGAGAACGGGACACGGACGCTTGCATCATTCAGGGACTTCCAGGGATCGTCACCGAGAGCCGCCCTTTCGAAGCCGACTACGGCTCACTGGAAGTCACCTTGCACATCAAAATGGAATGAGGGCTTTAGGGCTGTGTTGCCGGCAAAAAGAGCGGCCCAACGATGCAATTCGCAAGCGCCGGGGGAACTCCGTAGCAGAGGTATCTCCCTCCTGCCCGTTTGCGGAAGGCGATTCGGCCCCGTCCGGCTTTCATATCCCTGATGCACCTCTGGTCCATGCCGATGAGGCTCAAGTTGAAGCGCCCGCATCCTTGTCAAGAACGCCTGCCGGCAAGGGTCGCAGAACCGCAGTGTGTCGATCGGACAGGAAATAGACGGCGGCGCCGATTCCATGCTCCACCAGGCTCATGGCAATAAACCCGGGCCACCCGGTGAGCAACCGCACAACGGGATTACGAATGTACATGGTCCGGATGGATCGGATGCGAGCAGGATTCGATCGGCCCAAGCCTTTGCTCACAAGGGTATAAACGAACTTAAGCTCACCTAGGATTTGATCCAGAGGATAGGCCAGGTGAGCGGATTTCCCGTCGCGACGATACAGCTCCTGGGCGATTTTCCACTGCACCAGCCGCGCCCAGCCCTCGCGCAGCTCTTTTCGATCTTCGTCTTTCGCCAGGTAGTAGTAAATATGGCAGGCGTAGCCGTAAGACAGATAGGACTGGAACTGCACCTCCGGCAGTTGCTCGATGACAATAGCGGGCCCATGTCCCCGATTTCTGGCATAGCCTCCCAGGTGTTCCGCATAAATGCGCGTTCTCCGCACAATTAGAAACGGTGCGGCCAAAAGAAAACACGCCGCCCCACGGGCGAGCCACAGAGCCGGACCGCTTTCGGAGACCCCAAATGTGTACGCGAGAAACAATACGGCCACCGGAACATAAATAAACGCGAGAACGGTCGTCTTATTTCTTAAGGAATGCAAGATGTGGCTTAGCACGACCTCCGGCGGTGGAATTCGTGTTTCATCGATGTCCAGGACATCTCGAGCCGTTTTCATCACGTCGTCCAGCAGGCGGCGGGCTTGCGCGTGATCCCTGACCCGTCCCCCCGGATTCCCCATGGGCAACTTGGCTCGAAAATCGTCAAACTCGACCAGCAGGCGGCCCAGGGTCTCAAGCGCCTCCTCTGAATCCAGAAATGGCGGCAACTGGTGAATACCCGTGCGACCAGGCCCTCTTTTGCGCGAGGCTCTCGAGCTGAACACGGTGGCTCCCGGTTGGTTCGGATGGACGGTTTCCTGTGCGATGGGTCACCCAATATGGAGAAAGCGGCAAATCTCGAACGACATAATGAAATGAGATCATAGCAACAGTCAAGATTGGATCAGGAAAAGACTCGCCCGGCACATCAGATCTCTCGCGAGAAGGGCGCGTACGGACGAGGATGACCGGCGGTATGGCTTTCTTTCCTCAGGGCTCGATTCGTGAACGGTTGCGGAGGGTTGAAAGAGCCGCTTCGCCCGAATCGTGACCAATGGGAGTACCGGGTGTAAGGTGCTTGATTTGGATAGGATTGGGTGCTACACGGAAAAAGAAAGCGGACTCTGGAGTAAAGGGCTGAGAGGACTTTACTACGGGCATTAGCGACACGGCCGGAAATCCCGATGCGGATACCGGCCTTTGCTCATCCATAAAGGATATGGTCGGGGTGACTGGACTTGAACCAGCGACTCCCGCCTCCCGAAGACGGTGCTCTACCAGACTGAGCTACACCCCGAAACGAAAGCGGCCTTCTATGCCGAAAGGTTTTTTGATCTTACCCCAAGTACCGCATTTTCTCAATCGCGAAAATCCGGGAAATTTCGAGCGCGAAAGTCCGATCGTTCTTTTTTAAGCTGGTGGGATATAAACCGATACGGACAAAAAGTCACGCACTTTTTGGACGTATTTAGCATGAACGACGCCGTCTGCGAACGTCCGGCAGGCCGAAAGATGTTCGCGGAGTGGAGTCGCGCGGTCCCCTCGCATGATTCTGACAGGATCCGGAGACATCCTGGTCAGAGTCTTTCGAGGCCTCCCATTAAGCAAAACTCCGGCTCCGGCCATGACGGTCCGACATCCTTCATTCGGATTTTCCGTTTCAGCTCTGATCAAGGGGGATAACATTTGAAATGCGAAAGATAGCTACGCAGGACGCAGTGGGAAGACCTCTCGGGCATGATGTAACCAAGATCATTCCCGGCTCATTCAAGGGTGTGGCTTTCCGAAAAGGCCACATTATTTCCGAACAGGATGTCGAGGAACTTCTCTCCATCGGCAAATATTCCATCTATGTGATGGAAATGCCCGAAGGCTATATCCACGAAGACGAAGCAGGGGTAAGACTTGCACGGGCCTTTGCAGCGGAGGACATTGATCTTGTGGGTCCGAAAGAGGGTAAAGTCACTTTCGTGAGCCGTGTAAACGGCTTACTGAAAATTCGCGTTGACGCGTTGACGAGAATCAACCTGACAGAAGACGTGATGTTGTCCACGCTCCACACCTACACGCCGGTCAAACCCGATGAGCAAGTAGGAGCCACACGGATTATCCCTCTGACCATACCTGAAACCGTCATCTCCGAGATTGAGACAACCTGCGCAAGGGAGGATAAGATTATCCGAGTGATGCCTTACTTGCATAAGCACGTAGGGGCGCTTGTCACGGGGACCGAGATCGTTGAAGGCCGGATCAGGGACGGCTTCGATGAGTCCGTGGGTGCGAAGGTCGGCGGATACGGACAGGTGGTTCTGGAAAAGCGTATGGCTCGAGACGATCCGGAGGAGATCTCCTCCAACATCCGACGGCTGAAAGAGCACGGCATGGACATCATTCTGATAACCGCCGGTCTGTCCGTGGACCCGGACGATGCGACGGTTATGGGGGTGAAACAAGCTGGGGCCCAGGTCGTCTTTTACGGCACCCCCATTTTGCCCGGAGCCATGTTCCTATACGCCCGATTGGGAGAAACGGCTATTCTGGGATTGCCGGCGTGCGTTTTTTTCCATAAGACCACGGCCTTCGATGTGTTTTTCCCTCGCATTCTGGCCGGAGAAAACATAAAGAAGGAACAGGTAGCTGCGCTCGGTCATGGGGGGTACTGCAGGAATTGTGAAGAATGCCGTTATCCGGTGTGTGGCTTTGGAAAGTAACCCTATGCGGATGGAATCCATCGAGCAAGTGCAAACGCTGTTGAGTTCCCACCTGTATGTGGCCGATGAACGCCTCGCCACAGTGATCTACCTTTCTTTGAAATTGAAGAAACCCCTTTTTCTCGAAGGAGAAACAGGGGTCGGCAAAACGGAAGTGGGTAAGGTATTATCCGAGGCTTTGAAGCGAAGGCTGATTCGGCTCCAATGTTATGAAGGGCTGGATCAGAGCAGCGCTCTGTACGAATGGAACTACCCCAAACAGTTGCTTCAGGTAAGGATGGATCAGGAAAAACGATGCGGGCCCGGCGATTGGACCGATATTTTCACCCCCGACTTTCTGATCGGTCGTCCCTTGCTGGATGCGGTTCAGAGCGGCGCCCGAGGCGAGCCTCCCGTGCTTCTGATCGATGAGATCGACCGCGCGGACGACGAGTTCGAAGCATTTCTGCTCGAGTTCCTGTCGGAATTTCAGGTGACCATCCCGGAAATCGGAACCATTCGAGCCAAGGACTCCCCGCTGGTGGTTATCACTTCGAACCGCACCCGCGAGGTGCACGAAGCACTGAAACGGCGCTGCCTCTATCACTGGATCGAGTATCCGACGCTGGAAAAAGAAATGGAAATTATCCGGTTACGGCTACCCCACGTGAACGAGCATTTGGCGCGGCAGATTTCCGAATTTATGAAGAAAGTCCGATCCATGGACTTCATCAAACGTCCGGGCGTGGCGGAATCGCTGGACTGGGCGGAAGCGCTTGTCACCCTGCATCGAGAGCACCTGGACGCAAAAACCGTATCCGAGACTCTGGCCTGTGTATTCAAATACCGGGAAGACCTCCAGCGTTTCGACCAGTGCGTCACCGAAATCATGTCGGACCCTAGCCCGACTTCCGCCGGTTAGATTCAGGCCGCAGGCGTCAAGCGGGAAGCGACCCGCCTGACTCGTTGGAGCATTCCTTTTCTAATGGCTTCACCGGTATCGAAAGAACCGCAACAGCATTCGATTGAATCAGGACTGACGACCCGTGTGATTCAATTCGGACGGGTGTTGCGCTCTCACGGCATTCCCGTGACCACGGGTCGCGTTGTAGACGCCATTCAAGGACTGGAGCATGTAGAAATAGGCCGGCGGGCCCAATTCAAAGAACTGCTGGCGTGCGTTCTCGTCTCCAATCGCCGGGATTTGGAGCTGTTTTACAGACTCTTCGATGCTTACTGGCGCCGTCGACCTCCGGACGACTCGGACGAATCCGATGCTGAAAAGGGCGCCGAAGCGAAGCCTCGCACCCCCGTGTTCCCCGAGATTTTGGGGGTGGCGCCCCAGGACTCCGATCAGCTTCAGCTAGCTCTTTTTCGGGCCGGGTTGGAAGAAAACACGGCGGAAAAACCGTTTCAGGATCTTTCAGCGGAGGAACTGTTTTCTGTCGAGCAGGCGGTGAAGCAACTCGCCCGCGTCATAGGAACCCGAATAAGCCGAAGGAGCCGATGCTCGGCCAAGCCCGGAAAACTCGACTTTGCCCGCACCATGCGCAAGTCTTTCCGATCCTGGGGAGAACCCGTGGAACTGAAGTTCAAGCGCAGGAAGCGTCGCAAGACCCGCATTCACCTGCTGCTCGACATCAGCGGCTCGATGGACGCCTATGGGCGCTTCTTTTTGCTGTTTGGTCACGCTTTGGCTCGGTCCGTTCCAAGAACTCGAGTCTTTGTGTTTTCCACCCGCCTGACCGAGGTGACCTCGCTCTTCAGGGATTCGGAATGGCCTCGGATTTTCAACAAAATGACGTCTTCCGAGTTCAACTGGGGCGGCGGCACCGATATGGGAAACTGTTTTCGCTATTTCAACCGGAACTACGCGACCCGCTTCAGTGGGGAGAGAACCGAGCTGTTCATTGCCGGGGACGGTTGGGATCGGGGGGATCCGGAGGAACTCGAGAACCAGATGTCCCTGATGAAACGAAGCTGCAACAAGCTGTTCTGGCTGAATCCTCTGATGGCCTTTCCCGGATATACTCCGACCTGTCTGGGAATCCGCACCGTGCTGCCTTACGTGGACGCGCTTCTCCCTTTCTATAATGTGATCACGTTGTGGAAGGTTTTGAGGCTGCTCGAAACGGAAGTCCGGGCCATCGAGGCTCAAACACGAAGGATGTATTCGTGAATGCCCGGAAAAAACCTCTGAAAGACCTCGTTATCCTGGTTCTCGGAGCCGGTGAAATGGCTTCGGCAACGGCGCACCGGTTATTCAGATGCCATTTCAAACTTCTGCTGACGGAAATCGAGGAGCCCCTGGCTGTCCGGAGAGCCGTTAGTTTCTGCGAGGCCGTGTATGAAGGTTCTCAGACAGTGGAGGGCGTGACCGCGGTGCGCATTGACCGTATCGAAGATGCGCAAAAGATCCGGGACAGTGGCCGCCTGCCGATTCTCGTGCAAGGCCCTTACGATCCGCCCCCTTTCAGACCGGATGTGATCATCGACGCCACCCTGCGTAAGCATAATTTTGGCCTGACAATGGACGACGCCTCAATGGTCATCGCACTGGGACCCGGATTTACAGCGGGCAATGATGTACACGTCGTAGTTGAGACCAACAGAGGTCACAACCTGGGACGACTGATATTCGAGGGAACCGCCGATCCGGACACGGGAGTTCCCGGAAGTATCGCCGGGTACGACAAAGAGCGGGTGTTGCGGTCGCCGGCGGAAGGAATATTTATGTCGAACGTCCGGCTCGGGGATCGTGTAGAGCAGGGTCAGGAAGTGGCCGAGGTCGCGGGAAAACCCGTCACATCGGCTGTGAGCGGCGTTCTTCGAGGCCTCATCCGCCCGGGAATCCGCGTAAGCAAAGGGATGAAGGTTGGGGACGTTGATCCGAGAGGCGATATCGGCTACCTTAGCACGATTTCCGATAAGGCGAGGAATATATCCGGATCCGTGACAGAGGCCATCTTGAATCGATTCAACCAGTGACCTTTCACCAATTCCATCTCGCACCCGCAGAGGCTATTATTCATGAAAAACGACAACTCGAAGCTCGTCTGGGTTACCGGAGCAGCCGGATTCATAGGCTTTCACCTGTCAAAACGGCTCCTGGAGCAAGGCGTTTCGGTACTGGGAATTGACAATCTAAACGATTACTATGACGTGGGTTTGAAAAACGCCCGCCTGAAACAGCTCCGGTCGAAGCCCGACTTCCATTTTGTCCAACAAGACGTGGGGGACCGGAAGGCCATGTCGGATCTGTTTAACGAGCGGCGTCCCCATAGAGTAATCCACCTTGCGGCACAGGCCGGTGTTCGTTATTCCATAGAAAACCCATACGCCTATGTGGATTCCAATTTGGTCGGATTTTCGAATATTCTGGAAGGCTGCCGCCATTCCCGGGTCCAACATCTGGTCTTCGCTTCTTCCAGTTCCGTGTATGGAGCCAACACACAGCTTCCCTTTTCGGTTCATGACAACGTGGACCATCCGGTTTCTCTATATGCGGCCACGAAAAAGTCCAACGAATTGATGGCTCACGCTTACAGTCATCTCTACGGACTCCCGGTCACGGGCCTACGCTTTTTCACGGTCTATGGCCCCTGGGGACGTCCTGACATGGCTTTGTTCCTGTTCACAAAGGCCATTCTTGAAGACCGTCCCATCGACGTGTTCAACTATGGGAAGATGAAAAGAGATTTTACTTACATAGACGATATCGTGGAGGGCGTGACACGGGTGCTGCACCAAACGCCGGCAGCGGACCCCAACTGGAGCGGTTCCACGCCGGATCCCGCCACCAGCAGCGCTCCGTACAGAATCTACAACATAGGAAACAATCAACCGGTAGAGCTGGAACAGTTTATTGAAGCCATCGAGAAAGCGTTAAACAAACGGGCCAAAAAAAACTATTTGCCCCTGCAGCTCGGCGACGTGCCCGCCACGTACGCGGACATCGCTCTCCTGGAAAGCGCCGTGGGGTTCCGACCCAGCACGAGTATCGAGGAAGGCGTCGCCCGGTTCATCGAGTGGTACCGAGCGTATTACCATATATCATGATCGGCTTTCGGCCCGCGGAAGACGGTTGGCATGAGGGGCCGGGAGTTCAGTCGATCCCGCTCAAACCGTTATCGCGAAAGAGCCGTCCGAGCTGTTCACGAATCTGGGATTCGGAGACGAATGCGACAGGGATCAAGCCGGCCGAAAGTGCATTCTCACAGTTTTCGGCATGATCATCGACAAAGACCGTTGCCCCGGGCGATACGCCGAGTTCCGCGCATGCTCGAAGAAACGTTTCCTTCATCCGCTTACTTTGGTGGAGGTAATAGGAATTGAACACGCGGTCGAACGCCTCGTAAATGCCGTCGCGCAGATTCAGTTCATCCAGCCAATTCGTTTGATCGCTGAGAATGGCTGTTACCATCCCCAAGTTCTTGGTCTTACGGGCGAGTTCAATCATGCCCGGCCGGACCTTGAACCGGCTGAGAATTTCCCGCCGGAGGTCCGCATCGGAACCCGACAGGCGCCATTTCTTTCTCAAGGTCTCCCAAAAAGTCGCTTCCGAGGTTCTTCCAAGCACGTACCCCCCGTGGTATATCACTTGCTCTACACTGGCATAAAAGGCATCCGGATCGATCCGGTTTTGTGCTGCAATCGCCATCATTCCGTGGCGAAAGCCTTCTTCCGCCAGTACTCCGCCGAAATCGAACAATACGGCTTGAATCATATAGGCGCCCTCCTCGGGATGGAAACATCAGACTGCGGAAGCGTCGAAGCCTACCGAAACCATGCTGAATTTTAACACCGCTTGCCCAGGACCTCCCCGGCGTAGGAAGAATCCCCGGTCGCGTAGGGGTGGGTTTGAAACCCGCGCCTGCATCGCTTACCTAACCCTCAGTCTCAAGGCAGCCCCAAAACCCTCTTCCCCAATCCTCTTATATTCTGGACCGGTTCATTCCCTATTTCAACATTTCATCGAAGACTCGACGCTTGAATCGTCTTTTCGCATGGAGTAAGAATGAACTGACAATAACGAAGTCCAACGGCGCGCTGGAGACCCGTCAGGAGCTTGGAACAGATCCCTCCTCGAAACGGCGAGAAGCAGAGGCACGGTTTCACGGGCAGGCTTTAAGCGAGGCCTTGGTCGCCGGCCGTGGGCGCCATCCGAAAGCCACATCAAAACACAAGGAGAGGGCTTTATCCATGGGAGTTCATGACTTCACGATTTATGACATGATCCGCCGGAATGCCCGGACTCATGCCGACAACGTCTCCGTGGTGTTCAACGACAGGCGGCTTACCCACATTCAGTTCAAACATCATTGCGACCGGCTCGCCGGCGGGCTGGCGAATGCAGGCGTCGGGAAGGGCGACCGAATTGCCGTTGTTGCCCAGAACAGTGACGAATATCTGATCCTGTACGGCGCGGCGTCGAAATTGGGGGCCATTGTTTTGCCGGTGAATTGGCGCTTTCAGTCGAATGAGGTGAAGTACGTGCTCGAAGACGGCGCACCCAAGGTACTGTTCGCCGGCCCGGAGTATCAGGCGTCTGCGGTCGAGGCCGCCGGAGGGATCGATACCATCCAGGGCTTCTATTCCATAGGGGGCCATGGGACTTCAGACCGGTTCCAACCCTTCGAGGCCCTCTATTCCGAAAACGACGCCGATCGTGATTTCGACGTATCCACGGAATCCGGATACGCGATCATCCATACGGCTGCGGTCGAAGGACGCCCCAGAGGCGCATTGGTCAGCCAGGGAGGAGTGACCGCCGGGAATCTGATGATTATGCAGAGGTACGGCATAGGACCGGGAGACGCCCACGTCTGCCTGATACCGTTGTTCCATATAGCGGGTTTCGGCCTCGCCATGGCCGTTATGCACGCCGGGGGCAAAAACGTGATTATGGATCGTTTCGATGCAAAGACCGCTCTGAAGTTAATCGAAACCGAAAAGAGCACCATTTTCTTCGACTTCGCCCCGATTCTCAAGTCATTGATGGACGCCAACGACGAAGAAAAGCGAGATATCTCGAGTATCCGGATGGTGGTGGGGCTCGACCAGGCGGAAAATATTCTTCGGTTTCAAAAATGGGCGCCCGGAGCCTCGTTCTGGTCGTTGTTTGCTCAGGCCGAGGCCCTTTGCGTGACCACCGCACCCTATAATGAAAAACCCGGAAGCGCCGGCATCCCTTATCCCACGGCCCGAGTGGCCCTTTTCGACGATTACGACAGGGAGGCGCCCACGGGCGCGCCGGGGGAAATCTGCGTCCGATCGGCCAACGTATTCCGGGGATACTGGGGCCTCGACGAGCAAACCCGACACACGTTCCGAAACAATTGGCACCATACGGGCGATATCGGACGTTTCGACGAAGACGGCTATCTCTGGTACGTCAAGAGAAAAGCCGAGAAAGAGCTGATCAAGACCGGAGGAGAAAACGTCTATCCATCCGAGGTCGAGAAGGCGATCCTTACCCACGACTCCGTGAGGGAAACGTGCGTCATCGGCGTACCGGACAAAGACTGGGGCGAAGCCGTGAAGGCCGTGTGTGTCCTCGAACCGGGGGCGCAATTGAAGCCCGAAGAGCTGATCGAGTACGTGGCGTCCAAAATCGCAAGATACAAGAAACCCAGGTACGTGGTGTTCACGGATCGTCTCCCCAAGAAAGCCGACGGAGAAATAGACCGGGAACGTGTGAAAAAGGATCACGGAGGACAATGCTGAGCCGCCTAAACAGCATGCGAAGCCGAAGACGATCGGTTTTTTTCGGGGATAACCAGCCAAATAGGGCAGGATCATGGGCGGCCGCTCGCGTACGAGCGGCTTTGCAAGTTATATCAGCCGCCAAGTTTCCCACGTCGCACAGCGACAGCGTTTGTGGCGTAACCGACTTATATTGTTGGGTTTTGCTGCGCTCAACCCAACCTGCAAAATGATGCTTTGGCCACCCCCTCAAGACCCTGAGAGTACGGATTGGGTTATGGAGCGAAAGCCAATCCATACTGGCGGCTCCCCCCCCACGAGGGTGATGGGGCCTATTCGGATTTATGCCCCCGATCGTGCAACTTCTCGAACGGCTTCTTAGATCATTCCGCATCCACCCCGAATCCGTATCGGTTTTGTGTCCGGATCCTGCGATTTCCGCCCATGTCCACGCCTCCCTCGTACGAATCCGTCCCGCTTCGATCATAGAACAGGCCCGTCGCCCACAGGCTGGGCCAGAAATCGGGCAGCCTGCAATAACCCCTTCCGACCCGGGCGCGGTATCGGTCGTTTCCTTCATGATCCACCAAAACGCCGAATCCGAGGGGTTTGACTCCGGCCCCCTGGACGTCGGATTCGTTCAGGTATTCGTCGTTTCCCGCAACGTCGAACAGAATTCCTCCCCCACGGTCCAGTCCGCAGCCCGCCGCATGGTGACGGCCGAGATAGCGGTCCGATCCCGCCACATCCAGAAGGAGCCCCATGCCGGCGTGAATCCCTGCCCCCTGCCCGTAATTGTCGAGCGTGTACGAGTCGTTTCCTCCGGAATCGACCAGCGCTCCGACGGCGTACCAATAGCCCGTTCCCTGGGCCAGGCTCCCGGCCCTATATACATCGTCTCCCTCGAGGTCGCAGAGCAGTCCAACCCCGCCGGAGAGAGCCTCCCCGGGGTCGGACCGAAAGCCCTTGCCGCATCCCTGGCCAAGGGAACCATCCCGAGCAGCGTCCTTTGCATCTCCCGAAGCATCCGGATCGAGTGAGAACACATCATTTCCCGAGAATTCCAACAAACCTCCGAGCCCCCTGGTTTCTCCATACCCATGAGAGCCTGCAACGGCTTTGTACCTATCCCTACCGGCCAAATCCGCCAATATCCCAATTCCATATGCCGCAGCCCCCTGGCAGAAACGCCCGCCCGAATAGGAGTCGTCGCCCGAAGCGTCCAGCAGAAAGCCGGTTCCGAGGATCGCGGCGCCCAGACCCACCCCTTCGCACCTGTATTGGTCATCACCGTCCAGATCCAGCAGCAGTCCCGTTCCCATGACGGCTCCGCCAAAGCCGGCCGGCGCCGTCGAGCGATATGAATCGTTCCCGGAAAGATCGAGATAAACCTGCACCATGGGCTGATCGCCGTCGTCCGGCTCCTCGCGAACCCACTCATCGTTTCCTCCAAAATCCACGATGAGGCAACCGGCATGCCGGATCCGGTGATCGCGATTTCCGTAGAGGGCCACCGTGCCATAGGGTGTATTCGCTTTCCAAACCCAATCCGGGCGGCCTTCCGGAGTCCACTCCCTGTATCTGCCTAATACGCCCGAAGTTCGAGCCAACGCTTCCAGCAACCGATCCTCGGCCTCCCACACACCATCGAGATCGAGGTCGGCGATGGTCTTCGAAACCCAGTTCAACGATGAACCGGACAACTTTTGCGTTCCGGCCCAATCCAGACACGCCCTTCTCAGCCGGATTCGATCCGCTTCCGAAAGCCCATCGAGGGTGGATTGCCAGGCCTCCTGAAGCCGGAGGACGGAAGCCAGCAAATCCCCCAGACACGCCGACAGCGATTCCGGCAGCAGGCGGTTTAATTCTTTTATGGAGTCGGATTTCGAAGAGACGTTCTTCTCCGAAGAATCCATAACTTCGGACAACAGATCCGGTAGCATCGGCGCCCGTCGGGAAGGATAGTGGGATGGGAACTCCGTCCGGCTCCCTTTGGACCTTGGAAAGGTAATCGCCCGAGCGAAGCGCGCGAACTCGCCCGAGAAGACAGCACCTCGCGAAGCCGCTGGAGAAAAGAAGTCCGAGAATTTTCCACACAGCTCCAAGGCCTTGTCGGGCGCCTCCAACGGATCCCCCAGCCAGTCTTCCACGATTGGAAGTCGATCCCGGTCCGGAAGCACTAGGTAATACCGAGGCAACGAACATTCGAAAACGGTTCCGTAGAAAGCGCGCCACATCCCCATCAGCTCCGACCGGTCGACGTTCCAGATGGTCGATGCTCGCTGAAACGGATCCGCTGCTTCAGGCAAAACGGTTTCCGTCGCCTTTCGGTCGAACACATCCTCCAGTGGCAGTGAGAAACCGAAGTCCTCTTCCACCACGGCGGACTTCCCGCCGTTTTGTTTCAGACCGGTCGGATAGAGCTTCCTGCAAGCCCTCTGCGCGAAGTACGAAACGTAGGGGTCAGAGGGGAATTCGAGTTCCGCCAGGGCTCGTTCCGCGTTCCGGGCGTTCATGAATACCAGAGCGCCTGCGGCCTCGACCTGCAGAGAGGCTACGGAGAGACGAAGCAGCCGGATCAGCGCGCGCTCCGTTTCCTCCACCTCAACCGCATCCCGGTCTCTTTCAGCCCATGCCCTTCCCTGGAAACCAAGGGAACGCACCATGGCCAAGCGAACCTCGAGGGGAAGCGCGGGGCGTTCCGCCTCACGCCGAAAGCGATCCGTTGCGCCCGGACAG
This sequence comes from Deltaproteobacteria bacterium, assembly GCA_016208165.1. Classification (NCBI taxonomy): domain Bacteria; kingdom Pseudomonadati; phylum Myxococcota; class Myxococcia; species Deltaproteobacteria bacterium. The sequence goes on along the minus strand of JACQYL010000123.1, from coordinate 63,328 downwards.
GCCAGTTTACCGGCGCACAACGCGGCCGTCACCGCGACTTCGGGTTCGCTGGATTCCAACAAAGAGAGGATTTCCGGGCACGCTTCGCTTTGCTGGCGCAGGGCGACCCATCCCATGAGGACTTTAAGACACAGGGGATTCCGTTCCAGTGCGAGCCGGTTGCGAACAATGGACAGGATTCCCGGTCCCTGATCCGCTATCCACGATGCAGCCTCAATCCGTTGCGGTTCGCCACCGTGCTTCAGCAGTTCCACATTGCGCTCGAACCCGGAACTTAAATCATTCAAGGGTGGTGAAACCGATTCAGAGCAAAGAGGAGGCCCTCCCGGTGCAAGGACGCACCATAGAGCAACAATAACCCATGCAAACCGTTGATGCGGAACCGTTTTCATCAGCAGGCGGCTCGAAGATCTTTATGGACGGCTTTGCTCGATTCAAGCACTGGAATCGAGTTTCAGAAACGCCAGGACAGACCGACCTGAACAGAGCGATCCGGTTGAGGAAAATTCGGATTCTGAAATTGCGTGGTGTTAAACACGTTCAACACGTAGCCGAACACGTGAAGTTCCTGTGAGGGGCCCAGGTTGAGAAACTTTATACGGATCTGATAATCCACGATGAACCGACGGTCTTTGGTTTCAGGTATCGACGAATTATAGTATACGCGGCGACCGGTCAAGGATTGAGACACGGTCTTCCAGGTATGCCGGAGCTGAATATCCCAGAATCGCCTGGGGATGTTCTGGACGACCTTATCCGTTTCCTTGTCCACCACGTCCACAAACGTAACTCCTGCGTCCAATCCCAGATTCCAGAATAAATCCGCGCCCACCCGCGTTTCAAAGCCGCTTCGGCGTGCTTTGGAAAGGTTCTCGTAGCGATCCCGCTCGAAGTTGAACACCATCAGGTCATCCACTTCGGCCAAAAAGCCGTTCACTTTTACCTGCAACCCATTCACTGGGAAGGTATCGAATCCCGCTTCGATGTCCACACCCGTTTCAGGCTTCAAATCCGGATTTCCCCGCATGGGATCGTTTAGCCAGATCAGAGGAGGTGCGCTGAAACCCCTGGCTACTTGCGTGCGTAACCTCGTGCGCCAAAAAGCAATACGGTATACAACCCCGCCCGACGGATTCAACTGGGACCCGAATTCCGAGTTATCGTCATACCGCAATCCGGCGTTAACGGTCATGGAACCAAAAGACACCACGTCGTTGGCGTAAGCAGCCATATTTCGCGAATCCAGGTCATCGCCGATGGTGCTGAAGCTGTACCCACCCCATTCGCCGTCCCAGCCAAGCGTCGACTGATGCTCGTCGTTCCAATGGTAAGAGGACCGGAAAGAGCTGCCATACGTGTTTTCAACGTAATGGTAAGCTTTCTGGGTCGTACCTTCATCCATATAATGGTAGTTCGAAAAGTTGACGTACCTTTGATTCCATGCCGAAAGGCTCAATTCCAAAGGATCGATCGGTACAACCCGGACTTGCGCGGTCTGGTAAAAGCGACGGGAATCGACGCGTTCATAAAACGACTCCAGCTGGGGCAGCGGATTATCGAAGGCTCCTTGCAGATAATTGGCTGTAAGAGACGCTTCGACCGCATCCGAGAATCGCTTCCGGACGTTGACATACGCGTTATTGCGCTTCGCCTCACCGTGGTCTATGAATCCGTCGGTTTCGGCATGGTTTCCCGAAACCCGATATCCCCATGAGCCCGGAGAGCCGCTCAAACCAACCCCTCCAATGACGGTTTCGTCACTACCCGCGATCAGTTGAGTCTCCGTTTCGAGGATCTTCCCGCCCGCGGGAGGCCGCGTTATAATGTTGATCACGCCTCCCAAGGCCGAGCCCCAGGCGGAGGAAGCGGCCCCCTTGTATATTTCCACATGATCGACGATGTTCAGGGGGAATTGCGAAAGATCGGCTATGGGGTTTGCCAACTGGTTCACTTTGATACCATCGATGTAGATGGTAACCTGCCGGGCTTCGGAACCATGGATCGACGCCGTGGCAAGGCTGCCCAGGCCCCCGTTGAAGTCCACGAACAGTCCCGGAACAAGACGCAGGGCTTCAGCCAGATCTCTCACGGGGGTCAGTTCGAACTCATCCCTGGTAACCACGGAAATATTCGCGGCAGCCCGATCCAACCCAAGTTCGCTCCGGGTTGCAGTGACAACAATGGGTTCCAGGGAGTAACCGGTTTCCGAGTTGAAAACGGAGAACTCCTGCGCGGAAGCGGGTGGCGGGACCAGACCGAGTATGAACAGGGAAATGGCAACCATGGCCCTGCCGAAACGTTCACCTCGAATATGGATCATACGACGCTCTCTCCGGATGCAGCCATGGAGAAATGAGAATCCTTTTCAATCGCAATCCGGTTCGTTCGGAAACGAAGGCCCGGAGGGAAGTTGCAGGCGCCGTTCGTTGCGTCATGGCCGGGACCGTCGCAGCTTCCGGCGGCCCGAAGTCGGACGCTCGAACATCACAAACGCCTGACGGCCAAACCGCTTGACTTGATACTGTTTCCTCTTAAGATAGTATAATTTAAAGACATTATCGAGTACTCAATGTAGCTTCATGAAAAGACCGTAGCTATTATCCCGGCCGGTGCGGTAGAAGAAAATATGCTTTTTTTCCAAAAGAAATTGTTCTTCAAGCTTCTTGGCTTCCTGATCCCTACCTCCATCATCGGCGTTGCCCTCACTACCCTGTTTCTGACGGAAATCAGCCGGCAATTCAGCCGATCGCAGGCAGGGAGCTTCTGCGAATATCTGTCCGAGGACATGGGAAGCAGGATACAATTCTTCCTGGACCAGTTGGGAGACACCCTGGAATTGATTGCGACCTCCATAGAGTTGGGAAAACCCGGAGAGCTGCAGCAGAAAGTGACTCTTCTCGGGATCAGGGACGACCTGCCGTATGTTCGATTCGCCTCATTGATCGAAAGAGACGGACAGGTCGGCCTCTCGAGCACCACCCGCAAGTCCGAGGTTATGGATAAATATCGACGTCTGGAATTCGGTGATCGAATATTCTCCGGACCCTGTCTGACCAGTATCCTGAGGGACGAAGAAGGATTCCCCCTCATGTACGCTACGGTTCCCGTACACTTCAGACAGCGTGTGGAACGGATCCTGTTCCTCGAATTGGACGCACGCTATTTCTATCAAATGTTCACGTCCATGGTCGGTCTTCCAGGAATCATTCTGGAGCTGATTGAATCCAAGGGCATGGTGGTTGCCACCAATCTCGTGCAAAATACCTTCGAGGCCTCCCATGTGCCTTATGCGTACTACCTCAGCCATGTCGGTAAAGGACAAAGGAACCGCTGGGAGGAGGAAATCCAGGGCGAGGAGAACCTCATTCACATGCGATTCTACCCCGAGACGGGATGGGTGTTTGTTGTGCGCGGGGTATATTCGAGGTTGTTCGCGCAAAAAGCCGAACTCTACATGGAAAGCATCCTGATCGGGGCGTTCATGATCTGGCTTTGCACCGTAGTGGGCATGTACGCGGCGCGCCGATTCTTGAAACCCATCCGAAGCCTCCACGAATCCGCGATCGCCATTTCCCGGGGAGATTTTTCACAAAAAGTCAACGCAACGAGTCATGACGAGGTGGGGAGACTCGCCTGGGATTTCGACTTGATGCGATCCAATCTCCTGGATCATATTGAGCGGGAGTTAAAAGCTGTCGAGGAGAAGGCCAGGCTCCAAAATCTGGCCGCCATGGGAGAAGCGGCAAGCAAAGTGAACCATGAAATAGGAAATCGTTTGAGCAATATCTCCATGTTGCTGGACCTTCATCGGAACCAAGGTATTTCCGGGTCGGGCCAGGCCTTTTTTCAGGCTATCGAGCAGAATGTGGAGCGCATCGATCAGATCTGCCGCGACTTCTCGAGATTTTCCAGGTCCAAATTCATTCACCCTGAAATATTGCCGGTTCAAAGCTTTCTCTCCTCCATTGTTGAGCAGAATCGGCTTGTGCTGGAAAAATACGGTGTGACTGCGGAGCTCGAGGTCGAGTCCGATCTTCCGGCTATTTGGGCGGACCCCGGGTTGTTGGAGCACGTGTTTAACAACTTGATCCATAACTCGTTGGACGCCATGTCGGAGGGAGGGACCATTCATATTTCCGCTCGAGCTTGGGACCACAGACTCGTTGTGGATTTCCTTGACTCCGGTCCGGGCATTGCGAAAGAAATGCACCAAACCATATTCGATCCATTTTTCACCACCAAACGGGGGAAAGGGACCGGCCTCGGACTGAGTATCGTCCGATCCGTCGTTCAGGCCCACGAAGGAGAAGTCAACTGTGTGGAAGATGGCGGTGGGGCTCACTTTGTGTTAACGTTTCCGCTCTGGCGTTCACAGGGGAAAAAGCGCACACTCGAACCGGAGATTCCAAAAGTCAGGGAAGAAACGATCGAACGGGAAGCGAGGACCTCTTGAAAGATTTTTCGACATCGAAGATCCTACTGGTTGATGACAACGAAGAATTCCTCGACATTATGTCGCAGTTGGGCAAGTCCAGCGGTTTCACTTTCACTACCTGCTCCTCGCCGCTCCGGGCCATCAACCTGCTGTCGCAGGAAGAATGGGACGCCGTGATAACGGATATCACCATGCCGGAAATGAGCGGGTTGGACCTATTTCGAATCGTTCAGGACCACGATCCGCGTCTGCCCGTGATTATCATCACCCAGTACGGCAGTACGGAAGGAGCGGTTGAAGCCTTAAAAGAGGGCGCCTACCACTACTTCGAAAAGCCGATCAGAAAAGATCAGGAACTGTTCTGGCAAACGCTCAGGCAAGGCATCATCAAAATGTGGCAAGAGCGGGAACTGGAACGTCTGAGGAAAGAGAAGTCATTAGAAAAGCAAGTACCCGCGGAAATTCTGGGAATCTCGGAAAATGTCCAAGAGGTGAAAGCGGCCATCAGAGAAGTGGCCAAGTATGAAATCGACCTGCTGATTACGGGGGAAACCGGAACCGGTAAAGGATTGGTGGCCCGCGCCATCCATGATCTCAGTCCACGCAGGGAAGGCGTCTTCCTGACCGTAAACAGCGCAGAACTACCCGAAACGCTGCTGGAAACCGCTCTTTTCGGACATGAAAAAGGTGCATATACCGGCGCCGCCACGAGAAGTCAGGGCTACTTTGAAACGGTGAACGGCGGCACGCTGTTTCTCGACGAAATCGGTGATGCGTCGCCCGCCTTACAGACGAAACTTCTGAGGGTCTTGGAAGAAAAGACGTACCAACGAGTCGGAGGGAGCGAGCGTTTTCGTTCCGATTTCCGGCTCGTAACCGCCACCAACATGGACTTGATGAAGGCGATCGAAAACGGTGCGTTTCGGCGGGATCTCTATCACAGGATCAATATTTATACGATACACCTTGATCCGCTGCGCAAGAGAAAAGAAGACATCAGCATTTTGGCCCGCTTCTTCTGCAGACAGTTGAGAATGGAGACAGGAATCGAAGTGGAAGGCATCACTTCTCAAGCGGAGGACCTTCTCCACTCCTACCATTGGCCCGGAAATGTCCGGGAATTGAGAAACGTGGTGCTCCGCGCCAGCGTTTCGTGTCAGGGCAAAATGCTTCGAAGCCCAGACATCGCTCGGCACATTCCTATCGGACTGGATGATGCGGATCGCGCCGGCTCGCTCCACCTGAAAGAAATGGAGCGGCGTATGATTCGCCTTGCTCTGGTCAGAGCTGAAAACAACCAAACCTTGGCCGCCAAACTGCTTGGGGTCAGTCGAAATACGCTCATTTCGAAAATCAAGGCCTATGGCATGGAGGAGGAATTGGATTCCATTGCTCAAAATCTGGGCAATCCGGAGTAGGCTGAACCCCACCAATTGCTCAATTATTGAGCGGCTCCCCGACCTCTTTTTCGCATCAAGATCGTCTATCGCTATTTTGTATGTAATATCAATAGGTAAGCCGCCCCCAAATCTCGCTGCGAATCGCGGCCTACTTGGCATGTATCTTGCTTTACTGAGGAGCACTGGGCTCGGGTTTCCGTGACGGCGGGGACATCGAGGAGCCGCTTTGCCTGTGCTGTATTGGTAAAGCCCGGCAAACGCGCGAAACAACTTCTGGTGAGCCGTAGGACGTCGAGGGGAAAAACCATGGGTTCGATACTGCTTTTAATGGAACAAAACGAATTTCACGACTTGCTGGCCTACTATCTGGTCCAGAAGGGTTTCCGGGTGTTGCGGATCACTCCGTCGGACAACGCCGACTGGTCGGATATGGGCAACGTTCAGGTCGTAATCGTGTCCAGCGATGAATATCGGCTTAACGGACACGCCGTGTTGCCTCAACTCCGCATGAAGAATCCTTTCGTTCAAATCATTCTGATCTTTGAAATGGAGGAAAGGTGGCCTCTGGTGGATCTGGAGGATCCGGACATTTTCGGTTATTTTGAAAAACCTTTGCTTCGAAATCGGGACATGTTCCTCTTAACGGTACGGAACGCGTTTTCATTTGCATCACTGCAATCTCGACTTCATCAAACTCTGGCAAACTTAAATCCTCGGACGTCCGATTCGGGCAACGCTCTTCTCACTGAGTAACACTTTCGCTTGCGGACCAAACCATACCATTTCCATCATCTGCCCGGCGGAGAGGGATAAGGCCGTCCCGGTATGGGCTGCCGGGCTGCCGTATCCCATCGAAAAAAGGACCGCGCGGGAGTTTGGCTTTTGCGTTTGAAGGTTTCTGCTTCATTGTGTATATGTATACCTATAGACGGAAGGATCTCCATCGTCTGAAGCGATTCGCCGCCTGACGTTGCCTTCAGAGTCACCCCCCCGTCGGGCGCCAACGCACTGAAACGGAATAGTCTCAAGGCAGCGATCGTACAAGGAGAACACTCATGTACTGCAACATGGTTTTCTGCGATCGAGATAGCCTATGATGGATTTATCTACATTACGCATTTCGGAAGAGCTTATTCCTAATTGGCTGGGAATTTCCCATGAGAAAGGCGCGCTGTCCGTTTACGATACGGTACGGGCGATCATCGAAACGCGGCGCAGCATACGGGAATACTCGGAAAGGCCCGTGACTACGGAGACGCTTCAGGAGCTGATTGAAATTGCCAACTGGGCTCCCTCTCCTGAGAATGCACAGAATTGGAGAATCGTCGTGGTTCGGAATCCGGAAATGCTCGACAGAATCAAACGATTCCTGACCATCGCCTTTGATAAACAGATCAAGGAAAAGCTTGGAAAGGCGCTCGAAGAGAAGCCGAAAGTTGTTTCGCGTACACGAGGTTTCTTTTCTACCTTGGGCGGCGCCCCGGCAATGATCTTCGTTTTCGTGGTTCCAAGCGGTCATGGTGTGGAAATCGACATGCAATCGGCTGCGGCCTGGACCCAGACTTTTCTTCTCGCTTCCCACTCAAAAGGACTGGCCACTTGTTGGTTCGCCGGAGTGCTGTATTGTGAAGATGAGATCCGAAACGAACTCCAGGTGTCGGAAGGCCGGCTGGCTAACGGCATAACCCTCGGCTATCCATCCAAAAGCCGACTCTACGTGCCCAAACGGAAGAATTATCCCGACGCCCTGAAATGGATCGACTGATACGGACCGGCGCGCGTTCTCGAGTATCCGGGATTAAAGAAAAGAAGCCTGTAACGGAATGCGAATACGAGGACCGGAAAGCCTCGCGCACGTGAAGTGCGCCTCGATGACGTCAGAGCTCTCGGCCCTCGTGGATGTCACCACCCTCCCCAAAGCCTTGGGCTAACGGTCAGCGCGGATACTCTCCGTTGTTTCAGTCTCACCAAAACCGTCCCGTCCCCCGAACCGGCCCCGAGAATCGATCCTTCCCTCCGACGGAGCGGATGCACGCGGTCAAAAGGGCGTCTTCAGGTGCGCCGGACTCATCCAAACGATGGGGCGCCTTGAATTGGTCCTTTTCAGCCGCGTGCCTCGCACGGAGACAGAGTGTCCGTGCATGCAAAGGCGGAGGGGAGCTCGCTCCAACTCTTCAACGCTAAACGATCCTCTCTCCGCCCATCCCCATCGAGGCCAACGCCGGTCATGACCCCGCGTTTCAACCACGACCCGAAACCGCATGTACCGGACGAGCCGCCGTCGTTGCACCCGGCTTGAGCCCGGGCCCGCTTCGATCTCCGGACCGGTCATCCGTTCATCCGGCCTTTTCATAAACATGAACTTTTCCCTCCGATTTAAAAATAATTGCTAAGTTTACATCCTGCTTTTCAGTGCAATTCATTGTTATTATAGCCTGAATTACAAAAAATAAAAAAAATGACTTCGATCATGAATTTGAAAGTAAAGTTCTACAGCCAATTGTCGATATATAAAAGCAACTGGTACAGCCGAGATATCGGACCATATGACGGCTTGGCTACTCAAACATGGCGACAAAGGGGATCGAGGCACGTGAAGCAGATAGCAACGAAGTGTTATCCGATCTTTCTACCCGGCGTCAGTCTGTTGATACCTATCCCGCCCCCCGGGTGGGCGACGGTAATTGACAGGAAAAAGAGGACTCCCGATAGGCGGGATGTCGAAAAGCTCTTCTGGGGAAGGGAATCCCCGGGTGCGTAATCAAGGAGGATTCGTATGGCTTTATCTATTGTAAACAACTTGGCTGCATTTACTGCGCAGCAGTCGTTGGCGCGAACCACTTCCCATCTGGAGAAGGCCTTGAGCCATCTCTCCACGGGACTTCGCATCAACTCGGCAGCGGACGATCCCTCCGGTCTTGCGATTTCGGAGCGGTTTCGCACGCAGATTCGAGGTCTCGCCAGGGCTACTCAAAACGCGATGGACGCTCAGTCCATGCTGCAGGTCGCTGAAGGGTCTTTGGCGGAAACACACAATATTTTGCAGCGAATGCGCGAGTTGGCTGTGCAAGCGGCCAACGGCGTACTCACGGGTAGCGATCGGCTTGAGATTCAGAGGGAGATCGATCAGCTTAAGCAGGAGATCGACCGGATCGCATACTCTACCGAGTTCAATACGAAGAAGCTGCTGGATGGCTCTTCTGCAGCTCTCTGGAGCGCGGACAACTCGGATATCAAGGCGATTATCCGAGGCAAGGTGGCGGAAGGCAACTATCAGCTTGTCAAGAGCGCCGAACCTTTGACCAACCACGTGTTGAAATCGGACATTTTCAGGGTGAAGGACGGCGCCATTTCACAGGTGGAGGACGGGTCCCCCAACCAGTTCCGTTTCTCCCTCGGAACCAATGGAGACGTGACGGATGCCACCACCACCGGAAACCTGAACCTGATTTTCAGCTTTGACGGCGGAGCTACCACGTTTTCCGTGTCCGTCAACTCCGGTTCAGGCGCTGCGGCGGGTTTCTCCGACGCCGAAGTCCTGGCGCGATCCATCAATTCAGATCAGGACATCAGTCCGTTTGTGGAGGCCGAGCTGGTGAGTGGTGGGGATATCATCATTCGCGCGAAGGGCATGGACACTTCCACCGATCTCTATCGTTTGACCATGACCGTCACGGGGGGATCGACCACAACCTGGCAGGGTCAGATCAGTGACTGGACCGGCGGTAACCTCGCCACGGATTCGGCCATCTGGAACACAGGGGTTGCCTTCACCGGATTCGACACACTGACCATCGAGGGCGGAACCGCCGGCACTCTGGGCAGCGATCGTCAGAACAACACGGACAACGTGGTCATCGACAAGGTGAACGACGCTCGGGGACTGACGGACGGTGACTACGACATCATCACTGTCGCCGGCGACGCCAACCGATCACTGGATCTGGAAACGGACGCCGCTTTCCTGATAGGAGCTTTTCGGACCTCCGAATCCACCGGGGAAATCACCGGTATCGGCGGTGTGGCGTTGGCGGAAAACTCCTACGCGATTGTGGAAGTCATTGGCGAAGGCATCAGTGGGGCCCTGGACCTGCGGGTTTCCTGGGACCAAGGTTCGACCTGGTCCACCCATTTCGACTATACTTCCGGCGCGGATGCGATTCAGAAAGTGGAAGGGGATGCGACCAATCAATTCACTCTCACGTTGGATACAGGGACATTTCGGGCAGGAGACAAATTCCTTCTCGGATTGCAGAACGCGATTACGGATGAGTTCGGAGCTGTCAGGCTGACCGGTTCGGCCAACGAGTGGATAAATGTGCAGTCGGCGGACGGAGATTGGAATCCCCGAGAAGGCAGCGCCGGGGCGGATTTCAACACCTTCAACCACGGCTTGTGGGAAAGCGCCGGAGATAACCCGGCAAACGGAAGTGCGAGCTTAACCTTTGCCCGAATGGACCAGGAAGGGCGGATTCAATTCGGTTCCATGGACGTGCAGTTCGGCAGCACGTTTACGGACAGGAGCACCAACGTCAGGGTGCTCGGTTCCGGGGACGTAGCCGGACCTGACACCTTGTTGTCCAAAGTGGATCGGTTCTATGACTCCAATGGCAATTTCGTTTTGGGCGAAGATGGGAAATGGATCGATGTGTACACCGCCGACGGGAGCAATGCGACGCTCTACATAGACGGCGGCGACACCATACAAGAGCTGGCGGACAAACTCGAGCAGATCATCAGCCTCGATACGACGGACCAGGGCTGGACCGGCCTGAATTTGGGCCGGGTGCTGGATGACGTCGGAATCAACCACGTGACGGATTACGTCATGAACAGCACGGAAAATTCCGACGAAGCCGTGCCGGGAACCATCGTTATTCGTTCGCCGAAGCAAGGCACAGGAGGCTATCTCTACTTCAGTGCGGAGGAAGATGTTCTTAAAGCGCTGAGTCTGGCGACCATCAATGATCCTGCCGACGAGGTCGATCCTCTGACCGTAAAGGTCTACAACGCGCACACCGGTGAACTGATCGGTTCGGACAAAGTCAGCGACAACGTGCTCCATGGCGTGATCGAGGGTGTGGACGTGATGATCGACTCGAACGTGGATGTGTCCTCTTCATGGAACGCGACAACCAAGCAGGTCGATTTCTACAGTTCCCCCGGCGAGGAAGTCGAGTATCTCCACATTGTCAGCTCAACCACGGACTTCCAAATCGGCGCCAACCCCGGACAGACCATGAACGCGTACATCGCTCAAATGGACACGCTCGCGTTGGGCGTCCAGAATGCGCTGGTGATCAACCAGGCCACCTCGTATCAGGCGATGGATCGCATCGATCAGGCGATTCAGATGGTTTCATCGGAACGGGCTCGGATCGGCGCTTACGTCAATCGCCTGGATCACACCATAGCTAGTCTGGCGGTCCAGGAGGAGAATCAGCTTGCAGCTGAGTCTACCATCCGGGATTTGGATATGGCGAAGGCCATATCCGAGATGACTCAATACCAGATTCTGCAGCAGGTCGGAGTGGCGATGCTGGGACAGGCAAACACCATGCCCCAGACCCTGATGACATTGCTCAGATAGGCGTTCCCCTAACCCTCTCGGCGGTTTCAGTCATGGGTCGCCGCCGAGAGGCCCTTTTTTTCGAATACCCTGGAAAAGCGACCTGTCCTTATGGGTGGTTCTGGGGGCCTTCGGCACACAAAGGAATGCCAACCGGACTGTTAGTCCGGTTGGCATTAACAAGAAAGGAGAAAAGAGTTATGAAAAAGCCGCCTACCGTTGCGGGGGTTACTTGCCCTATTGCAAAAGCAAGTTTCGGGCCAAACCAGTAAAGCCCGGCGAAATGAAAAACAGTGAATTATATCAATAGATTATATCCAGCCATTGTATTGCCTTCAACGCGATGCGAACACAAAAGTAAAAAATGTTTTACCGTTCATATCCCCCGTTTTTTCTGCTGTCGAATAAGAGTCTGATATCCCGTAACTTATTCTGGTAAAGAAAATTGTACCGCTTCAAAGTACGATATTATATTTTTTCATCTTGTAGCGAAGAAGATTCTTTTCGATGCCCAACAGTTCCGCAGCTCGTGTTTGAACGTTCTCGCTCTGCTTCAAAGCGCGCCTGAGCATTTTCTCCTCGATTTCAGCCAGCGCGTCCGGAAGTTTCTTACCGATGGGAACGCACCGGTCGACGTCGAATTCCGACTGTTTCACGACCAGGAGTTCCTCCGGCAGGTCGTCTTTCCTAATTTGCTTCTCATTACACAGTATCACGGCTCTTTCAATGGCGTTCTCGAGTTCCCGCACGTTGCCGGGCCATTTGTGACTCAATAGGATGCGCCAGGCTTCCTGGCTCAATTCCATAGGTCCCCTGCCGTTTTCCTCCGAGTATTTCTTGAGGAAATACGAAACCAACAACGAAATATCGTCCGCCCGTTCGCGTAAGGGAGGAACGTTGATATGCACTACATTCAGCCTGAAATAAAGGTCCTCCCGAAAATTCCCCTCCTGTACTTCCGACCATAGATCTTTGTTTGTGGCCGCGATGATCCGTGTATCGACAGAGATGGTCCGGTTTCCACCCACGCGCTCAAACTCCCTCTCCTGAAGCACGCGCAGGAGCTTGACCTGAAGATTGGACGACATGTCGCCAACCTCATCCAGGAAGAGCGTTCCCGTGTCCGCCAATTCGAAACGCCCCTTTCGCATGGATACGGCGCCCGTAAAAGAACCTTTTTCGTGTCCGAACAGCTCGCTTTCCAGCAGGGTATCCGTTAGCGCCGAACAGTTTACGGAAATGAAGGGCATTCCCTTTCGGTCGCTATTGAAATGGATGGACCTTGCGATGAGTTCCTTCCCGGTGCCGCTTTCACCGCTGATGAGCACCGTAGCCTTTGTATTCGCCACCTTCTGTACCAGTTCGTACACTTTCAACATGGCTTTGGACTTGCCCACAATGTTATCGAACTGGTATCGCTCGCTGAGTTCCTTGTTCAGCAAGCGATTTTGTTTGAGCAGGCGGTGCATTTCCAGGGCTTTCCGGACAGTGAGTTTCAGCTCCTGATTCTGGAATGGTTTGGTGACGTAGTCGAATGCTCCTTTCTTCATGGCTTCCACGGCTTTTTCCACCGTACCGTAGGCGGTCATCATGATTACGGGAAGGTCCGTATCCTGCTTCTTCACCATTTCGAGCAGTTCTATCCCACTGACTTTAGGCATCTTCATATCGGTAACGATCAGATCCAAATCGCTGTCGCGCCATTTCCTCATGGCATCAACCACGCTTTCGGCGGTCAGTACCTCATATCCTTCCTCGCTCAACAGCGTCTCGAGCACGACGAGATAGTTCTTTTCGTCGTCGACGATCAGTATGGTTTCCATGTGGTTTCCTTTATTGGTAGATGCTTTCCCGGCGCATGGGCAGGATGATCGTAAACCGTGTGCCCCTGTCTCGTGAAGGGTTCAAGTCGCTTGTCACCGGGCTCTCTACGTCAATCCAGCCTCCATGCCCCTCTACAATATTCTTCACGATGGAAAGCCCCAGTCCGGTACCCTTTTCCCGAGTAGTGAAAAAAGGCTGGAAAATATGTTTGAGGGTTTCGGCCGGTACGCCGTCTCCCGTGTCCTCCACCTGCACCGTTTGAACGGGAACGCCGGCATGCATGCCATTGGACAGAGAAACGCGCATCTTTCCACCGTCCGGCATGGACTGGATGGCGTTGTTGAATACATTCAGGAGTCCCCGGTACATCAGATTAGGATCGATGTGTATGGGCTCCAGGTCGGCTTGCAGAGAGGTCTGTATCTCTATCTGAAACCGGTTCGACTCGGGCTCCAAGACTTCGAGGTTTCTGAGGATCAACTGACGAAGATCGTACGGTACCGGATTCGGTACCTGTGGCCTGGCAAAATCCAGAAATTCCGTTACAATCCGGTCCAGGCGCGTCGATTCTTCGACAATCACCTGGGAAAGCCGGTTACCCGGCTCGTACTTTTCCATTCTCTGCGCCAGCATTTCTCCCGTACTTCGAATGATTCCCAACGGATTACGGATTTCATGGCTTACGCCCGCCACCATCTGGCCCAGGCCGGCAAGACGTTCGGCATGATTGAGCTGTTCTTCGAGCCGTTTCTTCTCTTCAGCGCGTCGATGGATGATCCGCTGCGCCCTGTGGACGATCAGCAGAAGGCTGACAAACAGAAACGTCATTACCACTATAAAAATGGCGATGGTCAACGTCTGGTTTTTCAATATGGACAGATAACCGACGGTAATGTCCTGAGTGATCTTCAAAACGCCGATGACTTTCTCCGATTTGGTTTCCAGCGTCAGATCCACTCGAAAGGGAGCATAAGTACTCAAAAGTCTGACGCCGTCACCTCGATCGCCGCGCACCAGCAGGCTCGCGATAGAACCTGTTGTCTCGAGCAAAGAAGACGCTCTGCCCCTGAGTGCGCTCAGATAGTGTTCGTCAGGCTTGATGGAAAGCCCGAACGGTCCCTCCTGCCGGCTTTTTTCGAGCATCTGGTCGATGGTGTACTCGGTCGAGTAGACCATCAAGTCATCGTGACTATAAATAACGACACGTTCGACGTTGAAACCGTATGTGGTGCCGCGAACCACTTTATCCAACAAATTATACTGCTTGGGATCCCTTAACGACATTTTTCCATAGACCAATGCCGTGGGCATTACGAATTTCTGAAACACCTGATGGTTCAAATTCTCGGCCAGCAGCACGGCGAACTCCTCGTTCCGTTTGAGCAGCATGCTCTTGTCCCTCTGGAAGAAGAAGAAGGACAATAGGATTGTAGCCACAAGGATCACCACGAAACTGGCCACCGAGAAATACTTGACCAAACGAAAGGGCTTCAGCGCTTTTCCTTGAAGTTCCAGCTCATTATGTTGTGTCGTATGCATGAGTGTATTAACCGGATGCCTGAGTTGCAGTCCAACACCACCCGAGGGCGTGACGCCCGCGAGCACCTCCGAACCCCGCCCGGACGGGGTTCGGGAACTCATCATTCTTCCGGGGCCCCCGCCGTTCCGCCGAAGTCGAGGTCTCCGTGTTCAAAATTGGTGGGGCTGTTCAGGAAACCTGTGTCCGTATTTCCCCGGCAGGACAAAACAACGCCTATGTTACTGCCGGTTCTATTGTGGATCCCTTGCCTTATGGGCTCTCTTGAGCCATGCCAGCCACTCGCCCAGCTTTTTCTCGTAGCCTCTGCTCCGAGGCTGATAGAACACTTTGCCGGCAAGCTGCGCCGGAAGATGGACCTGACCCGAATACGCGTTCTCATAATCGTGGTCGTATTGGTATCCTTTGGCGTAGCCCATTTTTTTCATCAACTCAGTCGGCGCGTTTCTCAAGTGAAACGGAACCGGAAGGGACCCCTTCGTTTTTACTTCTTTTTCCGCGTCCTTGTAGGCCGTGTACACTGCGTTGCTTTTTGGAGCGGCAGCCAGATAGATCGCCGCATGAGCCAGGGGCAGGTAACCCTCCGGCAATCCAACGAACTCGAAAGCCTGAAAGGCGGCAACAGCTACCTGCAGCGCCCTCGGATCCGCGTTTCCTACGTCTTCCGAGGCCAGAATGACCATCCGCCTGGCCAAGAAGCGCGGATCCTCCCCCGCCTCCAGCATGCGGGCCAGCCAGTAGACCGCCGCGTCGGGATCACTTCCTCTCATGCTCTTGATGAAGGCTGATATTAAATCGTAGTGTGCTTCGCCGTCTTTATCATAACTCGGGATCCTCTTTTGAGAGATCTCTTTCAAGAGCTCCAGGTTTAACCGACGCGGCCTTTCGGACATGGATGACAGCACTCCCACCGCCAACTCGAGCTGATTCAGCGCAACCCGGGCGTCCCCGGAGCTGAATTCCGCCAGGAACACAAGGGCCTCTTCGTCCGCCTCGATGCCGGCCTCCCCCAGCCCCCGTTGCCTGTCCGCAAGAGCGGCGCGAAGAATCCCGATCACTTCCTCGGTTTCCAAGGGGCGAAGCACCAGGACCCGGGTGCGGGACAGCAACGGCGGAATGATCTCGAACGATGGATTCTCGGTTGTAGATCCAAGCAGCGTAAGGAGCCCGTTTTCGACATAAGGCAACAAGGCGTCTTGCTGCGCTTTGTTCCAGCGGTGGATCTCATCCACAAACAAGAGCGTAGGCACGTCACGATTCGACTCGGCGCCTTCGACGATTTTTCTAAGCTCCTTCACACCCGACAGAACCGCGGAAATGGTCTCGACACGCCCCCCCATTCGGTTCGCCAGAATCCTGCAGAGCGAGGTCTTACCGGAACCGGGCGGTCCCCAGAAAATAATGGAAGCCCGTTCCCCGCTCCGGGCCAGGTGACGCAAGAGTTTCCCCTCTCCGAGAAGATGCTTTTGCCCCACGAATTCATCCAGATCGTTCGGTCTCATTCGCTGAGCTAAAGGAGCAAATGGGGAGCCGGTATTCGATTCCAAATTCTGAAAATCCCTGCTGTCGGGCGATTTTTCGGTTCTCATGGTCTCTGTTTTGCTTCCGTCGGGTTCATTTGCGATAGACGGCCTTGCCGATCGGACCCTATCCTTTTACATCATGATGGTCTGATTAATCAAACGACCTTGTTATGACAGCGCTTCCAGCAGGTATGGCACCAGAGAATCCCGATTCTCCTCCGACACCTTCACCAGCAGTACATCAGGCCGGGCCTTGACGTTCTGAATAAAGGATTCCCCTTTCATCGAAATGGAACCGATCACCCGATTCTCCGCATCGAGGGCTCGAACGACCGCTTCGCGAAACAGCTTCGAGAAACATTCCATTTTCCCGATCTCATCGATCACAACAACCTGTTTCGACGTTTGCGGAACCATGGAGGGAACGGCCAATCGATCCAGGGCCTCCAAATTGATCCCATACCGGCCCACGCGATGCGCGCTTTTTATGTTGACATGAGCCAGTACGCCCGCCCTGCCATCGCACGTGAGGATGGAAAACCCTACTCGTCTCCCCTGTTCCCGGATCTCACGTGTGAAAAAGCCGGTTGCGGGCAGTCCCAGCCGCTGAAGCAACTTCTCGATAACCGTGGATTTACCGATTCCCGGCGGCCCGGTGACGAGAACGTTTCCCCTGTTCATCCATTTTCTCCTTCCAGAGGCCGTTTCCGATGGAGGAGGGGATGACTCGTTTTCGCCATTTGGCCGCATATACATGAAGGCAACTGCTCGTGGGCGCCCACGGCCAAGACGCCTCCGGCGGCCAGGCTTTGAAAAACCTTTAAGAACGCATCGTTCCGACGCGCACCGGACAGATACGTTAGAATGCCGTTCCTGAGTAAGATCAGCTGAAAGCCCGATGCCGGAGGGTTCTCGCGGTCGAGGGAATGCACCTCCCAGCGAATGCCGTGTTTCAAGCTCTCGGAAACAGCGAACCTTTTCCCCCCATCCGAAGCTGAAAAGTACCGGGATCGCCATTCATCCGGCAGTTCTCTGAGACTGCTGCGAGGATATATCCCTGTCCGGGCTTTGGTAAGCGCCTCCACGTTCATGTCCGTGGCCCATAATTCAAACTCGGGGAGAGGGCCGCAGCGTTCCTCCAACCGGGTCCACACTATCAGGAATGTGTACACTTCCTCCCCACAAGCGCATCCGGCGCACCAGATTTTCATACACGACCCTGCCGTTAAAAGTTGATCCGGCAAAATTTCTCGCTCCAGTGCATTCCACATGCTCCGATCTCTTAAAAAGCGGCTTATGGTGACGGACATCAGGCGCTCGCTTCGGGCTTTCTGCGCCGGCTGTACGTCCAGCAGACTCACATACTCCTTCACGGACCGGGATTCCAACTCCTGCATGTGTCGGGAAATCCGCTTCATCACTCCTTTTCGAACCCGGCGGTATCCTTCCCACGAGTACCCATACCAGTCGAGCAATTCCCGAAACTCCTTGTCATCCATCTTTTAAGTTTAAGTCGATTCAAATATAATTGCAAAAACAGTCGATGCCGTCCGGGACGCGCCTTTTTGGAGGCGCCCAAGTGTCGTCGCGTATCGCCGAGCTCGACCCAACCTGCGCGATGCGCCTCCCACGCTCAGTAAGGGATTAGGATGCAGACAAGGTTGAGGTAGCGAGTGGAACGAGCGGAAGCCGACATTCGCGTTGTATCATTTTTTTGGTCTCTGAGCCCAGGCGCCGATGTTGGGCTGAACGTTTGGAGGCAAGCGGTTCCGGTTTTGACTCAGGCCCTCCGGGGTCGCGGCCTACAGCTGTTCCCAAGGATCGAAAGCGTGTTACAATTAAGAAAAATTAGAGTATTGTATGTTCCCATAATTCCGGATTGCGTAGGACTGATCCGTGTCCGGGAGAACCTCAAATACAAAAATAATACACTAACGTACTTTCCCGCACGATAGTGACCTGACTGGAGGACAAGCCATGCGGAACTTCGGTAAGATTTTGGCGATCGCACTCTCAATTGCACTTGTGATCGCCTGCTCGACGGCCTATAAAGCCAAACCACTGCCTTTTCGCGCGGCGGAATCGTATTCCAATGCGAAAGAGGTGGCAGGGGCATGGGTCGGCGCCCAGGCTTACGCTGACAAGGAACACGCCGAACAGGCCTTCGGATTTGACGTTCGGGGAGCCGGGATGCTTCCCGTTCAGGTGGTTTTCGACAATCGAGGCGATCATCCGATCAAAATCAACCCCGGCCAGACCTTCCTCGAAGATAACGAGGGCAATTTATGGCCCATACTTGAAAGGGAAATAGCCTATGACCGGGCTACCAAATATGCCCAGAGCAAGCAGATCGTTTCAGAAGGCGTTTACCACGGCGCGCTTGGGGCCGCGGCGGGAGCCATCATAGGCGCGGCGGTAGGCATTGTAACCGGCGCCAACGTCGGGGCGGCGCTGGGGAAAGGTGCTGCTTTGGGCGGCGCGGCCGGAGCGACCATCGGGGGAACCAAAGGGTACGCCTCCGGTGAAGCCCGCAAGGAAATCATCAACGACCTTCGAGAGAAGACCCTCGAGAATGTCCCTGTGCAGCCCAAAACCATTGCCCACGGATTTCTCTTTTTCCCCGGAGAGGCGTCTTCCGCCAAAAACCTCCGCCTTCAGATCATGGAAGAGGACACCGGCAAGGTGGATGTGTTGAATATGGCCCTGTAGGACATCGGGCGGGTTCCGAGGGATCTGACGCAGGCCCTAAACGGAGATGAAACGCAGGGCCCTGCCATACATGAACTACATGGAGCCGATTCAGGCCGCACTGGACACCATGTGCTTGGTTACACTGAGAAACACGTTGTCCGGAATGAAATCGAAATGGTCTCCGGTAGTATATCGTTGCATGATTTCGCGGGCCAGATCCTCCGCGGATTCGCCTTTTCCGAGCCGTTCCCGGAGCTGCTCGCGTAGGGATCGGGCCGCGTCCAAGCCTCGTTGAATGTGGGACCGGGCCTCCTCACCGCTCACAACTCCGCCGTGCTCGAAGGCGCAGATTTCCACTTCCAGCGCGCTCATTCTCTCCATGGATTCAATATATGCAGGCAAATCGTCGTTGGCCATGATACACATTTCATCTTTTTCGAGTACCGGAATAGGCGCGCCATCAGACGGAAAGAGAGTCTTGAGTTCAGGCACGTAAGCGCCCAGACAGCACTTGCTGTGTCCGGGGATCTCGAGGATCCGCACGACCACGCCATTCCCAAGATCCAATTGATCGCCTTCGCCCACCACCCGCGTCAGCTTCGGCGGAGAAAACGAGAGGTCTATGCCCTTAAAGGACGGTCCCATACCCCGCATCGTTCTCGCCCTTTCCTCGAAACCGGACATCAGTTCGGCGGCTTTAGGTATACCGAAAATGCGCTTGGTTTCAGCGGAGCCCATAATCTCGAGGTGGGGATACGCCCTCTGAAAATAAGGGACGGCCGTGCAGTGATCGAAATGGGAATGAAGAATCAACAGGCCGTATATACGCTTCCGGTCGATGCCGAATTCATCCAGCTGGCGTTCCACCAGGGGGACCGAAAAGGACATGCCCCCGCCGATAATCAGGTATTTCTGGCCTTTGATCAGGTACATGGCAATATGATCGTCGCCCAGAAAAAACAACTGATCCGTGATGGGGCCCGGCTTCTTGTGAATCATGGGTTTTCCTTTTGTCTTTATGGGTTAGCGGGGTGTTGAGAAACCCCGGTTATCACAGGTTGTTGAAAAACGATGAGATGCAAGGCGCGCAAATCCTGAGGAAGGCGTACATAGAGTACGTCGCAGTGACGAAGGATGAAGCGCAACGCCGCAGATCGCGTTTTTCGACAGCCTGTTAGGGATTCAGGAACAGGTGCGCGAATACCTTGGCGTCACCAACCAGAGCGTCGAGGGGACAGTACTCGTTGGGTTGGTGCGCCGTTTCGCAGGACGTAGACCAGACGGCGACGGGGAGTCCGGCCCTCCGGAAAAACGCGGCCACGGTGCCGCCTCCGACTCCGCCCGGCTGCGCCTTACGGCCGTACACCGCTTCCACGGCTTTCTGCAGGCCCAGCACAACAGGGGCGTCCGCCGGCGTGGGAGGCGAGGCCTGATCTTTCATCACCGCTTCAACCTCGACACGCACGCCGGTATCCCGCTCCACCGATCGACAGATACGCTCCGCTTCCCGCTGTACGTCATCTATGGGATATTGTGGAAGCACCCTCGAATCCAGATAGAACACGTCCTCGCCCGGAATCGTGTTTACATTGGGGACGTTGGCTTCCTTTTTTGTGGGTTCGAACGTGCTCTGGGGCGGATGGAACAACGGATCCTCGGCCGCGTATTCAGAATACAGACGTTCCAGGGCGATTACCAATCGGGCCGTGGCGCGGAAGGAATTGATCCCTCGCTGGGGCATGCTCGCATGGCACTGCTTGCCCACAACGCGAAACCTCAGCCACAACATGCTCTTTTCCGCCACTTCGATCAGGGTCCCATCCTCATTCCCCGCGTCCGGAACGACGATCAGATCGGTGGCCGCGAACAGATCGGCCCGATGCTTGAGAATATATTGCAGACCGTATTTGCTGCCGGTTTCCTCATCCGCCACAAACACCAGACCCATGTCGTGAGGAGGCGTAATGTTTTCCTGGAGGATCGCCTTTACGGCGGCAACGGACGAGACCAAACCGTGCTGATTGTCCTCCACGCCCCGCCCGTACAGTTTGTCTCCGTCCACTTTCAACTCATACGGGTCACTGTCCCAAAGTTGCCGTTGCCCCGGAGGCACGATATCCATGTGACTCAGCACCCAGATCTTTTTGCTCGAATCGGCGCCTTTCCATACATAAACCAGATTGGGCCGGTATCCGCAGGGCGCCCGGTCGTCGGGCGCATGAATCTCGTGAGTTTCGTCCGGCGCCAACTCCCTCATTTTTTGCGCGATGAGTTCGGCTTTTCTTTCTTCACCTTCCCCGTCGTTATCCGGTCCAAGGGCCGGGATAGCCGTCAGCTCCTTCTCCCATTCGATAAAATCCGGAATCATTTCATCGAGACGCTTGGCAACTCGTTGGAAAGGCATAAGGTCTCCTTGATAAAGGTCGTTCGTTGAAAGTACTATCGGGAAAGCACAAAACAGTTTTGCCGGTCGGGATCTTCCAATCCGTTTCCGTCGGGCGTCCGAGAGGTCTTCGCGTGTTCACTCCCCTCATTTTTTACACCGAGAGAGGCATAAGATCAAGGTTGAGCGGGCCGCCCGAGACGGAGCATCGCCGGCGTCATGTATACTGCATACAACTAGAGCTGCCGGGCTCCCGGAGCTTGCATGCGTTTAACTACTTGTAATAAAAGCCAAAAAACATGATCGATACCGCGGGGGGCCTCCCCTTTTCTGTTGACACTAACTTCGTCTTCCGCCTATAGTTTGGACGAATTTGATGGGGTTGATTTCTTACCAAACATAGGAGCCGAAATGGACTTCTCGCTCTCCATGGAACAGGAAATACTGCGCAAATCCGTTCGGGACTTCGCCCTTAACGTCATCAAGCCTGTGGCGCAGGAATTGGACCGAGAGGAAGCGTTTTCATATAATACCATGCGGGCCATGGGAGAACTGGGCCTGTTCGGCATGTTCGTGTCCGAAGCGTACGGCGGTCAGGAGGTGGATTATACCTCCTACATCATTGCCGTCGAAGAAATCGCTCGTGTGGACGGTTCCCATGCCGCCACCGTTGCAGCCGCCAACTCCCTGGGCATCGGCCCTCTTTACTATTACGGCAGCGAAGAGCAGAAAAGAACTTATTTACCCAAGCTCTGCACCGGGGAAGCCTTGTGGGGATTCGGACTCACGGAACCCAACGCCGGTTCGGATGCAGGCAACACCCAGACCTCGGCCGTCCTGGAGGGATCCGAATGGGTGATAAACGGCAGTAAGATCTTCATCACCAATGCCTCAACGGACATTACATGGGGCTCCACGGTGTTATGCAGGACCGGAAAACGGGAGGACGGAAAAAAGGAACTCAGCTGCATCGTCGTGGAAAACGGTACTCCCGGATTTCTGGCCAGACCCATGCACGGAAAAATGATGTGGCGGTCATCCAACACCAGCGAACTCTATTTTGACGACTGCCGCGTGCCGGAGGAAAATCTGCTGGGGCCCCGGGGCGAAGGGTTTCATCAGATGTTAGGCACTTTGGACAGGGGCCGGCTCAGCATCGGAGCCATGGGATTGGGCGGGGCCCAGGGAGCATACGATCTCGCCATGAAATACGCCCGCGAGCGGGTACAGTTTGGACAGCCAATCGGCAAGTTTCAGGTGAATTCATTCAAACTGGCCGACATGGCAACGATGATCGAAACCGCCCGCCTCATTCTGTACAAGGCTTGCTGGCTTTGCGAGTCGGGCCGGAATTTCAGCAAGGAATCCGCCATGGCCAAGCTGTATTGCTCGGAAGTTATGCGGGACTGTGTAAACCACGCCGTGCAGTTGCACGGCGGCTACGGTCTCATGCAGGAATATGATGTCGAGCGGTTCTACCGGGACCAAAAGCTCCTCGAGATCGGAGAAGGCACATCCGAGGTCCAGCGCCTGGTCATCGCCAGGCTGATAGGCGCTCTGTAATCCATCAGACCTATTCAACGGCTCACAATCCTTTGTCTTTTGACGGGCATCGACGCCGCGTTTTCCCTGCGATATCGTCCGAGCATACAAAGGGCGGCAGCGGTCTCGACAAAATCGATAAGTTCTGGAAGGGATATGGTGCTGTTGAATGCTCCCAGATGTGGCCCGGTCATCAGACTGATTTCTTCCTCGGCTCGGTTGAGGGCCTGCAAACGAAGCTCCGATACTCCCCGGTCTCGCAGGAACGTTTTAAACTCGTCGTCCGTCATACGCTCCTGGTCCGCGACCCGTAGGAACTCCTCCATGTGGCGGTCCACACCCATTTCCTCAATCATCCGATCGGCCAAACGGGATACGTCCACCGGAAGGTCTCCGTCGTATTCCACCCCCACGAATCCCTCATAATAATGAAGGAAGATCCCCCGAATCAGTTCTTCCAGCAGGCCCCTGTCGAACAGATCTCTCGCGTCCACTGGAAGTCCGTCCTTGTCCAATCCGATTCGACGGGGTTCTCTGTTTCGAAAACAGCTTCCCGTCACCAGCAGCAGGCTCAGCAATTGCGTTCCCACAGGACGATAGAGTCCTCTTCCCTGCCCCCTGAAGACCGAAAAATGTTCGAAGTCCCGCACCCCGCTCAGTCCGACATTCGGGTACGCGCAGGATTCGAGCCATTTATCAAGCCTGCCTCGAAGGGGCCATTCGTAGACACCGCCGTCCTCGCGTCGCCCTCGCTGGACCCGGTTGTGAAAAAGCGGTATGGGCGCCGTATGAACGATACCTCTGGACGAAAGCGTTCCAAGAAGCAGGGCGTTACGGAATAGTACTTCCGGCAGTTCATTCTTCCGGCGTCCTTTGGCCTCTTCGGGCCGGTTTGGATAGGAGAAGTAATCTTCCGTGGCTCGATAGGCCATGGCGTAGCGTTCGGGATGCCACTGCCCGCCACCATCAGTCAAGATCGGCAGGTCCTCCAGCCTGAACACGTATGAGCCCTGGAAGCACATAGGTTCGGGTATTTCGAATCGGACCGGAAACCGGTGCTCGTCGGATCTCAAGCGTTCCATCCATAACGCCTCTGAGCAAAGCTGGTCCGGTGTTTCCCCGGCGCGAGCCACTTTCACCACCAATAGTCCGCCCTTGGGATCCGTCCGCACCACGAGACTCCTCCCCATGATGGTCGGGTCCGCTTGCGCAGGTGTTCCCGCCCTCTCGATCAACTCGTTCCAGGACACCAGTGGTCGGCTCCGGCAAAGCGGCATATCGAGCACAGGTCCATGAACAAAAAACGGCAGCGAGCCCATGGCCTCGGCAGCGGCCCTGCGAACGGTTTGCACCTCGTGCTCGCATACCGTTTTGTCCTCGAACAGGCTTTCCAGGGCACGGAGAGTGTCGGAGCAAATGGAGTCCGTTTCTTCTCTAGCCCGGTTGTGAAGTTCGCACACCGCGAGGTACTTGGCCGAGAAGTCCCACTCCTCTGTTCTGACCGCCTGTTTCAACAGGACCAGATATCGATCCAACCACGAGCCTCCATGACAACGTCGGTTTTTTCCAATCCTTCGGCCGGGAAGTCCGTGTTTCCTGGTTACGCTGCGCGAAGCCGGCGCCCACGCGCCATGCCTGCAGGTCCTCCAGCCGATTTCAACCCAAGAATCTCAATTTTCCAGCGCCCTGCGCCGTCTTTCGCATTTCTATCCGAGACGAGCGTCGCTGTCCATACGTTGTATACAACCCGCTCACAAGGCTTTCCGGCTAGACCCCGAAAAAAGACGCGGTCTTCGTGAGGCGATTCCGCAACTGCCCGAAGGCGGCAAAAGCCATCGGGGGGCAGGGCCAGCCTGAGAAATCCGGAGAAGTCGTAGCTTGGAAAGCGTTTCAACCATTTTCTCCACCGGACTTTATTGACATAACGCAAAAAATGGAAGAGATTTTAAGGGTCCGCAGATCCAGTCCGCTCTGTCCGGACGAAAAGGCGAAATCGAACCATCGACGAGGGGATCCCACCCGGCGCCCCTTGAATACATACGGATCCAATGAGGCTTCGAGATGCGAACATCCGCCCGTGTTTTTGGCGCTGCCGTTCTTTCCCTGACAATGATGGCGCCTTTTTCCGTCTTTTCCCAGGAAGGCGGCGTGTCTTCGCCAAAGACGGTGTGCGTGAGCCCCGAGGATTATGGCGAGAAATCGCTTTCGGAAATCAAACGAGTTCTGCTGGAAAGGGCGAAACGGGAAGCGCTGAACGAGATCCTCACGAATGAGACGACAGCCGCTGGAGGGCCGCCCGGCGCGAAACTGAGTGACCTCGGCCTCTCCGATCTCGCTGCGGACATGGTTCAAGTTAAAGGGACCTCACGCTTTTTCAGCGGGTCCAATTTCGGAGAAATGTGTCTCGAAGGCGTGTTCTTCATAGCGAAACCGGACTTGGAGAAAGTGACGCCTCAGGTCATCGAGCTCCCTGATTTTTGCTATAGCAACGAAGCATTGCCCATCGGCCGCCTGAAGGAGGCCGCGAGAAGGGAAGCCGTAAGGAAAGCCCTGATGCGGATCAATCCTGCCATGATCAACGCGGATTCCGAAACGCTCGATCGATTGGGAAAAGGCGCTGTATTCAGCAACGAAAAGCTGGACATGTCGACTCTGTCGTACTGCTACGACTTCCGTCTTTCCGTGACCCCCCTTGCCATCGAACAGTACCGTGTGTCGGCAGCGGAACCGGCTCCACCCACATCCGAAGACAAACCGGTCAGAGGTCGCACGGTGTTCACGCTAAATCCGTCGGACTATCAGGTCGGAGATCCTTTGAAAAAATACGGCTCCATGATCCGCGTAGCCCGAAATCCATACGTGGAAAAGGGGATCGGCGAGAAGACGATCGAAGCCTCGTCCTCTTCCTCCTATCTGGCGTTCAATCGGGAAAATGTCGGGCTCCCGGATGATTTTACCATCTCCTTCAGGATGTACGTGCTCATCGGCAGCGTAACGGACAGTATGTGGTTCTCTCTGGATGACGGCCTGCGTAAGCGGGAGGATCGAATCCTGTTCTGCCTCGCTTGCGCCCCCACGCCTTTTATTCAGTTCGTTCCCAAGAGCCGGAACGTCAAGACCGTTCGGAAAGACCTGAACAAAACGTCGCACTGGGCGCATGTCCGGTTTGTCAAGCGTGGGGACACGGTTTCCGTTTTCCTGAATGACGGGGAACTGGGGAGTGAAACGTTTTCGGGAATGGAATCGCTGAAGGAAATCCGGATCGAACTCATTCCCAAGACCGTGTACACGGATCTCGTTATAGAATCGGAGTAGGAATAGGGATAGCCCGGAAGCGGCTGGAAACGGTCAGGACAGCAAGGACTCGCCGCGAATAGGTTCAACGGAAATGGTGCAATAGATCTAAGTCCTTGATCCGAATGAAGCCTGGCCTCCCGGGGCCGCCTGAGAAGGCTCGACAGGGAGCCGAATCCTCCTTCCTGGGCCCTGGCCGGAACGATCGGTTTCTCAACGTTCGCTTCCGGCACCACACCGCCCGTCAGTGCGTGCGCGGATCCTCGTGTTCATCAAGATCGATAAATTCGGTGGAGCGGCGGCATCTGGGGCACACGGCCGGGGGTTTTCTGGCGTATTCGATGATATGACAGCCTCTGCAGTTTGCGTATTTGCAGGTGGGACACCGCTCGGACTCGGTTGTATATTCACAACTCGTGCACATCCAGTTGTACATGACGTTTCTCCCCCCGGAAACCGCCCCAAAACACGCGGGGCCAGGGTGTCACTGCTGATTTGGGTGAATGATTCAAAAAACAGCCTTGGCCTGTAGCCCATCTATACAAAATTGGGTGTACTGATTTTATTAAACATGAGAAGACCGTTGTCAAGGGCGCTCGTCGTGGTTCTCCGGCTCCGGGCTGCGGCACGGAGAAAAAGACCCTCCTGACGCAGGATGGGGTGGATGCACGGAAGGGATGTTTGAGGAAAGCTATTCCAAGAACGATAACGGATTTAGTACAGTTGAAGGAGGTGATGCGTCAAACGGGTTCGATTGCGTACCCCCATTTCGCGAAGATAGACTTAAGATGATTTTCGACCGTATATCTGCTGATGCACAGTCTCTCCGACACTTCCGTGTTGGTGAACCCCTGACTGACCAGAAGCGCCACGTCGCATTCCCGTCGACCCAGGCCCCGTTCAGCCAGACGTTCGCACACAGGCGCGTTCCTGATCCTTTTCCCATCGCCGTCCCTCCCGTCGGATCGGGCTTCTCTTGACTCCAGGTCCCTTAACTTCCGGAATATCTCGTACAGATACGGCGCCAGCAATTCGGCCTTGGAAATATCGGTGGGAGAAAAATCGTCCGCGATCCTGGGACGCAGAAAGGCCAGGGCTCCCAGCAGCTTTCCGTACTTTTTCAGGATGATCGCCATCTGATAATAGATGGACTGAGGCGCAAGAAAATCGTTGTAATACTCGGTTCGGATCAGCTCCTCGAAGGGAATGAGCCGGGGTGTGGTAACCACGCACGGCATGTCGGGGAGTCCGATGACGTAAGGATCCAGGGCATGGAAATAGGCTTCATACAGATTCATGAATTCGAAATCGAAACCGCGCGTGACGACCCCATCGTACTCGAGGCCAATACCATGGGCGTCGGCCAGAAAGAACGTGCTCTTGTCACACCGAAAGATGTGTTCCAGTTGACGGAGCGACTCTTTCCTCGCTTCGTCCATCTCGTTGCACTCGAGGGCCGCTCGCGTAACCAGGAGCACGTCCTTCAAGTCTCGTTCCATCAAGCGTGACATAGCCCGGTCCGGATTTGAGGGTTTTCTGAAAAACTATCAGCAAACCGCTTCGAGGGCAAGATAAATGACTGATTTCAGCTATTGACTGCCGCTCGGATCCTGGCAAAATGATCGTAAAATAGTAGATTACCCTCGAACAACTTCTGTTTGTCACAGGTATCGCATGCCGAGTGCGGAAAACCGGGACAAAAGACGGTCTTTAGGCCGACTCACTCCGTCAACTCGTAAGGCAAGCGGGTTCAGCTTCTCCGTACTCACCGATTTAACCAAATGGAAAGGAGGAAACAGACAAGGCAAGGGTAATAAGTCGGCTGATCGCTTCAACCACTTATCTGCGGAAGGAGGTCGGAAGGCAATGGAGGTCACGAACGAACTTTTGATAAAGCTCTACACTCAACTGGTGCGCGTTCGAAAGCTCGATGAGAAGATGATCGAGTGCCTGTTTGCGGGCAAACTGCGCACTTTTTTTCACAGCGGCCAAGGGCAGGAGGCTCCCGGCGTCGCCCTGTGCGCGCACCTGAACGACGACGATATGGTCTTCTACAATCATCGCTCGCATGGTTTGAACAAGTGCTTGCCCAAGGGTATGCCCGCCAAACAGATCCTGGCCGAGCACTTTGGAAGAGCCACGGGGGGCGGCAATGGTTTTGCAGGCTTCCACTATGCGGATCTGAACCTGGGTCTTCCCGGAATGGGCGGCATGGTGGCGGGAGAACTCACGCTGGCCGCGGGCGCCGGCATCGCCTGCCAACTCCGAGGAAAGGGACAGGTCGTGGTGTCCTGCTTCGGGGATGGAGCCACGGGGAGAGGGCCCTTGCATGAAGGCATGCTCATGGCCGCCGCATGGAAGCTCCCTGTAATCTGGTTCTGTGAAAACAACCTATACGCCCAATGGACCAGAGTGAACGTGACGCACCCAAGAGAAGATCTGTCGGATCTAGCCCAAGGCTACGGCATACCGGCCGCCATTGTGGACGGCCAGGATGTGATGGCCGTGTACGAGGCGGTCGGTCCGGCCGTCGAACGAGCCCGATCGGGAAAGGGTCCCACGTTCCTCGAGATGAAAACCTACCGCTTCCGTCCCCATGCCGAGGGTTTCCCCGATTTTTCGGTTCAAACCCAGGGAGGCATGCGCCCTTCCACGGAAACAGAGGAGTGGATGCGGAGAGACCCCGTCCGGCTCTTCAAAACCTCTCTGATGGAAAAGGGAGTGCTCACTCAAGACGACGTCGTACGAATCGATAAGGAAGCCGACGACGAGATGGCCGAGGCGGAACGTTTTTCCGCCGAAAGTCCATGGCCGGATCCCAAGGATTTCGACAAAGCGCTCTATGCCGACTGAGAAAGGAGGTGCGACGTGAGACAGATCTTATACAACGCGGCTATAAACGAAGCCATGCATGAAGAAATGGAACGGGACGAGACCGTATACATGATCGGTGAGGAATGCAGCCAATGTGTCTGGGGGACGAGCGCAGGATTGAGCGAAAAGTTCGGCGCCCATCGAATTCGTGACTCGGCCATCAGTGAGGCGGCCATCATCGGTTCTTCCGTGGGAGCCGCTCTAGCCGGTTACAGGCCCATCTCCTACATGATGTTCGCTGACTTCATGATGTGCGGCGCGGATGAACTCCTGTACAAAGCAGCCAAATGGCGCTTTGCTCACGGCGGCAAGGTGAAGATCCCCTTGGTCGTCCGAGCGCCCATCGGCGGCTACTCGGGCATAGGAGCCGAGCATTCTCAATGCATGGAATCCTGGGTCTGGAGAACGCCCGGGCTGAAGATCGCCATCCCTTCGAATCCTTACGACGCCAAAGGGTTGCTGAAAACCGCCATCCGGGACGATAACCCGGTGGTATTTCTGGAACACAAGAACCTCATGGGCATGGAAGGCCCCGTCCCCGAAGAGACCTACACCGTGCCTTTCGGAAAGGCTGAAATCAAAAGGGAAGGCACGGACGTTACCATCGTGGCCACCGGCTATCTGGTTTCCGTGACGCTCCAGGTGGCGAATCTGCTGCAGAAAGAAAAAGGCGTCAACGTCGAGGTGATCGATCCCAGAACCCTCGAGCCTCTGGACTTGGACACCATCCTCGCGTCGGTGAAAAAGACCAAGGGCGCCATCATCGTGGACGAGGATACGATGCGTTGCGGACCGGGAGCCGAGATTGGGATGCAGATCATGGAGAACGCCTTCGACTATCTCGACGCTCCGGTCAAGCGGGTTGCAGCGAAGAATTATCCCATTGCCGGCGCGTATCTCGAGCAGTTCGTTCTGCCGCAACCGCAGGACATTGCCAACGCCGTGGCGGAAGTGACGGGTGACTCCGAACCCTTGAATGTCGCAGGTCGAGTTGCTACCAAGGGCGTGTTTTAAAAAAGGGTTCACCGTTCAGGAATCGCGGTGCGCAACCCCGCCATGCGCACGGGTTCACCTCAACAGGATTACGATGAAATCGTTCGAGGGGACCCCTTAAAGGGGGGGCCCCCTCGGATACCTTACCACATCTTAGAGACGGTTTTCGGGCCCTCGGCGCTCAAATCGGTTCGACCGGAAAGGCGATAACCCGGAACATCGGGTGTTGACGCTTTCAGGAATGGCGCCGGATGACGCCCGATTGAAACCGGGAAAGCCGCGGCTCCATCCCGGTCCCAACGGGACAGAGCCTGCACGGGTATCGGAACGCCCATTTGGTCCGTTCAGATACATATGAAACAATAACCAGCGTTAGGAGTGCGATTATGGCGGTTCCCATCCACGTCCCCAAACTTGGGATGACCATGAAGGAAGGCCTGATAGTCGAATGGAGGGCCAAAGAGGGCGACTGGATTGAAAAGAAAGGCATCGTGCTGGTCATAGAAACGGAAAAGATCACCTACGAAGTGGAGGCGCCGGGCGCGGGTTTCCTTCATATACTTCTGGGCAGGGGAAATAAAGCGGATGTAGGAACGGTGATCGGACTGCTGGCCGGGACGGAAGAGGAATTGAAACAGGTCCAGGTCGAGCAGCCCTCCGGCGCGGTTGCTGAGGCGGCTGAACCCCCCAAAACCGCTGCTGCGAAGGCGCCTCCAAAAGCCCGGGCTCCGGAGCAAAAACCCTCTTCGCCATCGTCCCCGGCCGCGAGACGATTGGCCGCGGAACTGGGCGTCGATCTGAGCCTGGTGGAAGGTACAGGGCCCGGTGGACGCGTCAGGGAAGGGGACGTCAGAAAGGCTCATGAAGAAGGGCCGCCCGCGCCGAAAATTACTGCTCTGGCCATGGAGATGGCAATGCAGGAAGGCCTGGATATTGCCTCCATTCGAGGAACCGGTGAAGGAGGAAAAATCACGCGCGGGGACGTGGAGCGCTCGATGGCCGCTGAGACCAAAGAAGAACCGCCCCCTCCTGCGACGTCCATTCCGTTCACCGGTATGCGCAAAGCCATTGCGGTGAACATGCGATCCAGCCTGCAGAGCACGGCCCAGTTGACCACCTTTGTGGAAGTGGACGTGACTGAAATGGTGCGTTTTCGCGACCGTGTTCGGGAGGAATACAAAAGGGACGATTCGGTCCGAGTGTCTTACAATGACATCATCATACTCGCCGTATCCAGGGCGCTGAAGCGCTTTCCCATTATGAACTCTACGTTGTCGGGCGATGAAATTCTTGTCCATGATGCGGTGAACATGGGGGTTGCAGTGGCGTTGCCGGTAGGGCTCATTGTGCCCGTGCTGAGGAATGCGGACAGAAAGGGACTTCTCGAAATCGCACGGGATGCGCGCGAACTCGCCAGGAAAGCCCGCGAAGGCCGCCTGTGCGTGGACGAGGTCACCGGTGGAACCTTCACGGTAACCAACGTCAGCATGTTCGAGGTGGACGGAGTGACTCCGATTCTCAAACCTCCGGAGACCGGTATTCTCGGCGTCGGGCGTGTCAAGGAAAAGCCGGCGGTTTATAACGGTCAAATCACTATACGGTCCATGATGTTTCTGAGCCTGACCATCGACCACCAAGTGGTGGACGGCGCGCCTGCGGCCGAGTTCCTGCAAACCGTGAGCAGATATCTGGAGCAACCCTATTTGATCATGTCATGACGATTCCGTCTTCCGGTTCCGGAAAAAGGATGCCCCGACGAGCCGAGCCCTTTTCCTGAAAGTGCGTTTTCTGCTATAAGAAAAAGAGATCTGGATGCCATGTCACCCTGTCGGTATGCAAATGGACGGAGCCAGTTATGTCTGAAAGGAAGCCGTTTCTCACGGCAAAGGCCGCAGTCACCGGAGGACCGTATTCTCAGGCGATTATCCACAACGGGCTCATCTATCTGTCCGGAGCGGGCGCAGTAGACCCCTCATCGAACCGGTTGGTTCTTGGCACGATTGAAGAAGAAACCCAAATGGGCCTCGAAAACATGCGTATTGTGCTCGAGGAAGCGGGTTCCTCACTGCAAAAGGTGCTGAAAGTGACCGTCTACCTGCTGGACATGGAGGAATACGACCGATTCAATGCGGTTTACCGGAGTTATTTCAAGATCGATCCACCCGCAAGAACCTGTATTCAGGCCGCGAAGCTTCCCTTCGGAACTCGGGTCGAGATGGATTGCGTGGCCGCACTTTAAAGGAGAGCGCAAATGGCCTTTTACGTTATTGACGAATTGGACCGCAAGAAATTAGGGGACGGGGTACACATCCAGGTCATGCCCGGAGATCGGGAGATGATGGTGTTCTACAGCATCGACGCCGGAGGAGTGATTCCCATGCATTCGCATCCCCACGAGCAGATGGGCATGGTGATCGAGGGGACCATCGAACTGGACATTGCCGGCGAGCGACGTTCGGTAAGTCCCGGTCACGCATATCACGTGCGTTCCAACATACTTCACGGGGGCAAGGCCGGCGACAAACCCGCGCGTGTGGTGGAAGTGTTTTCACCTCCAAGGGAGGATTTTCTATAGGACGGCTTCAGCCGGGAAAAACACGGGACGAGTGTTTCCAAGGACGGAGCCTAACAGGCTGAACCGAGAACATGGCAGCCCGCAACAACAGCTTTCCGTCCCCTGTCTTCAGATTTCTATCGGTCCGGTGGGGACGCGGAGGCTTTGGCTTCGGGCGCATCCAGGTTCTTCAGCCATGGCTTGATGTCCAGAATCGGGGTGCCGTCCAGGGCGTCCATGCCTCGCACCTCGATGCGATTCCCCGAAATCCGAAGTACGTCAACCACATGGAGCCCTATGGGGTTCGGCCGATGGGGACTCCTTGTCGAGAACACGCCCCTGAGGGGCTCCGACCGATCGCCTCTGGGATGGACCCTGAGTATCTCGCGATCCGCCCTGTCAAACCATGTGAGCACCACCAGGGTTTGCATATTTGCAAGACCCTCCAGCGCCGCTTCAAAGGTTTCAAAAACCTCGAGAGCGGAAGGCACATCCGTTTCCCTTCCCTGCTTCGGGGCCTCTCCGATTCGGCTCCAGTGAGATCTCACTTTTCCTACCGGAATCAGTTGCATACCGTCCTCAAAACGTGCTACCAAAGTATTCTCCTTTTCGGCCTCCGGCCACCATGAACCCGGTGGTTCGTTGTTCCATTTGTTCTGTCTGCAGCAGAAAACGAGGTGTCGATAATGTACGATAATGTGCTGAAAGCTTTGGTTAGCGGAGTTTACGTGATCACTGTTGAGGATCAGGGCCGTATCAACGGAATGACGGCGATCTGGATCTCCCAGGTTTCTTTGGATCCGCCGCTCATCGGCGTTGGGATATCTCCCATGCGTTTGACTCACGGCATGATTCTGAGCAGCAAGAAGTTCACGGTAAATGTTCTGACCGAGGGCCAGGAACAGTTGGCTCGGGACTTCGGTTTCAAAACAGGGCACTCGGAAAACAAGTTCGAGGGAATCAACTACTCCCTCTCCTCCAATGGGTGTCCCGTTCTTCCAGATATCCATTCGTACTTCAACTGCAAACTCGTTAGGACCCACAACGTGGGTGATCACAGCCTATTGATCGCTGAAGTCGATGACGCTATCATTATAAATGAAAACAAATCCAAACTCATCTTCGACCCGGAAGACTTCTTTTAGAGTGACGGATGCTGCACGAAGAAGGCATTGTCAGGAGTGTGCATGGAGACAACGCCGTGGTGTCGACCCATAGGGGAACGGCCTGTGAATCCTGCGGTGCGCACGGAGCGTGCAATGCCATGGGCGGCGGGCGTGAAATGGTTGTTGAAGCTCTGAATGAGGCCCAGGCGTCGGTTGGCGATCGCGTCGAGATTTCCATCGAAGAAACGTCTGTTCTGAAAGCCTCGGTATTTGTCTACTTGATTCCCGTGGTGATGCTGTTGATTGGAGCGGCTATCGGCAAAATCCTGGGGGCGCGCTTGGAGAAGGATACCGACATTGCAGCGTTCCTGTTCGGGATCGTCGCTTTCGCCGTATCCCTGGTCATCGTACGTCAAGGCGGCAGAAAGCTCGGCCGGCAGTCGAAGTATGTCCCCATTATTACGAGGATATTGGCCAAAGAGCAGGCATCGAACACAGCAACCGGTTGACCACATCGACGCACACAGTTTGTCGAGGTGTTTTGCCCGCCTCAAGGAGCAGGAGGAATTATGCTTTGGAATCGCGTTTTATTGCTTTATGACAATTCCCCGACGTCCCTCAAAGCTGTGGAATATGTGGGAAAGATGTTCGGGAAAGTCCAGGGTGTCTCGGTAACACTGATCGGAGTCTCCGAGCACATTCCGGGCCATGACCTCGAGGGAGATGCCCCCGGCATGGACAAACTCAGAGCCAGTTTCCACTCCATGGAGATCAAGCAGGAAAAAATGAAAGCCCAAATAGGCGGTGCGGTGGACCTTTTGGCCAAGGCCGGAATCCAGTGCGAGCGGATCGACATGAAGTTCCAGGAGACGCGCCATCTTGCCAAGGAGATCATCCGCGAAGTCCAGGAGGGCGGTTTCGGCACCCTGGTGATGCCCTATCGCGCTACCACGAACATTTTTAGTGTCTTGTCCGGAGACCTCAGCAGTTCAGTGATCAAAGGTTTGAAAGGATGTACCGTCTGCATAGTAAGTTGACTTTCGTTTTTCGTTCACCCCGTTGAAGACGACCCGCGCCGCCGGGATCGGCGATGGAACATCAAGCCGGCCGGGTTCTATCGCAAGTGAACGCTGCTCCAGAATGAAAAATCCCCCTTTGGTCGAGGGGGATTTTTTTCATCTGAACGCTGAAAACGCTATGTTTGGTACTTCTTCCAACCGGACGTATGCAGTTTTCGGTCGTCTTCCGTAATCACAAACCCTTCCACCCCATACCTCCGCTCCATGAACGCGATCCCGTCGGCCGGTTCCATGACGAAGACAGCGGTGGACAGCGCGTCCGCCTCCACGGCTCTTGGCGCCAGCGCGGAAACACTGGAGTAAAATCGTGGAGAGACTCCGTTCCAGGGATTCACGATATGGTGGTAAAGCTTTTCACGATCGAAATAGACCTCGTAATTCCCCGAGGTGGCAAGGGCGCCATCCCGAAGTCGGATTATGGCCGCATACGAATCCGAACTCTTGGGATCCCGTATGGCGATTTTCCACGGCGCTCCATCACCCTTGCCGCCGGCCACGCGAATATCCCCGCCTGCGTTGATCAGAAAATGCTCTATTCCTCGCCGGGTGAGTTCTTCAGCCGTCCAATCCACAATCAGACCCTTGGCGATTCCGTCCAGAGTAATACCCATGCCTTCTCTTCGGAAAAATACGCCCGAAGGCGACATCTCCATATACCCCAGGCCTACGGACTTGAGGCAGCGCCTGACAGCCTCCCTTGAAGGGGGCTTCTGGCTCCGCTCGAAACACTCGCGCATCAAGTCGAGCAATGGTTTGACCGTGATGTCGAAGGCGCCGTCGGTTTCACGGTGGAACAAAACCGAGAGATTCAGCGCGCGGGATACTTCAGGGGCCACATCTTTGAGACTTGCCTCCCTGTTTAGCGCACAAACGGGACTCTGATCGGAAAAGCGACTTAGTATCGATTCCTTCTGACTTATTAGATCGAAACCGGCTTCTACGGCCTCTTCGCCCAACGAACCCGACTCGTGGAACACGGCTATATTGACAAAGGTCCCCATTTGAAGCCGGGTCTTCGACACCTGGCGCCATTCGTGATTAAACTTTACACTAGACAACGAGCTGGCCGCGGCTCCGGTCGCCAAGGCCATGCCACCGACGCCCGACAATCTCAGAAATGCGCGACGATCCAACATGTCGTTACCCTTTGTGTTCCGGCTGAATCTCGGCTAGTGTCTTCCGGAAACAGTAAAGACCGCACTGCAGACATCGCTGTGCCTCGCGGACCGCGTCGGCCTCCGAAAGCCCCAGCTCGACTTCATCGAAATTCAGGCGGCGTTGGTCGACCGTCAATTCCGGCATGTGAACCCTGGGCGATTTGTCCACTCTACTTTGCAGATCCAACTCGTTCGCACCATCGAAGAGTTCCTTGCGCAAGTACCTCGGGGCCGCCACTTCCTTTCCGCTCAGGTGAAGGTGAATGGATCGAGCCGCCTTGCGTCCGGCTCCAATGGCCATCACTACCGTCGCGGCGCCGCTGACGGCGTCTCCGCCGGCAAAGACATTCTGAACGCTCGTCTGCATTGTGTCTTCATTGGCGTCAATCGTGTTCCATTTGGTGATCACAACCTCCGACTCATACTTCCCCTGGTTGAGGAAGGTGAGGTCCGGAAACTGACCGATGGCGCTGATCACATTGTCGACCTCGAGTACGGTTTCCGAGCCTTCCACCGCAACGGGTCTTCTGCGCCCGCTGGCGTCCGGTTCCCCCAGTTCCATCCTCACAAATTCAAGGGCCTTCAGCCTTCCGCCTTCCGAGATCAGACGGGTGGGAGCGGCCAGAAACTGGAACTTGACACCTTCGTGCTCCGCTTCGACGATCTCGATCTCGTTGGCGGGCATTTCATTTCGAGAGCGCCGGTACACGATGGTTACTTCCTTGGCCCCAAGTCGCCAACTCGTACGGGCCGCATCTATGGCCGTGTTGCCGCCACCGATGACCGCCACTTTCTTCCCTATGTTGATCGGTTCTTCAAGACCTCGTTTGACGAGAAACTCGGTACCGGAAAGCACTCCCTGGATTTCACCCTCATTGTCCAGCCCCAGCCGTCTGCTGTCCCATGCTCCCGTGGACAGGAACACCGCGTCGTAGCCGTCCTTCATGAACCCTTCAATGGTAACGCCTTCTCCGAAGGACGTATTCAGGTGCACGTCTACGCCCAGGCCCGTGATGCCTTCAATTTCCCAATCCAGGATTTTTTTGGGTAAGCGATATTCCGGAATACCGTATCGGAGCATGCCTCCCAATTTTGGCATGGCTTCAAACAGAGCCACCTTGTGGCCGAGACGCGTGATGTAGTAAGCTGCGGACAAACCGCCCGGGCCTCCTCCAATCACCGCCACTTTCTTGCCCGAATTAGGGGCTATGGGCACATCGATCCGTTTTCCACTTCTTAATTCATAATCGGCGCAGAACCGTTTGAGATGGTTGATATTGACCGCTTCATCCACCTTCAGACGACGGCACACCGACTCGCAGGGATGGGGGCATACGCGCCCAATACTCAGCGGGAAGGGATTTCGTTCCTTTACCACCTTCACCGCTTGCTCATATTGTCCGTCGGCGATCAGGGAGATGTATCGTGGTATATCGATCTGGGCAGGACATGTTTGCGCGCAGGGCGCCTGACACTCCTGACTCGAATTGAATTGGAGCACCCTGGCGGAATCAGACACCAGCTCCAAAACATTCTTGGGACAATTTCGGACGCAGGTCCCACATCCGGTGCACTTAAGGTGATTCACGACGGGTATGCCGCTCTCACCGATGTGTATGGCGTCGAAAGGACAGTTTGCCGCACACGTGCCGAACCCGACGCATCCGATGTTACAGATGCGATCGCCTCCGGCGACCATCACGGCGGCGGCGCAGTCGTGCACGCCGGAATAGATCATTTTTCGGTCGGATTTCTCTACGGTTCCCGTACACTTCACGTGGGCCAACTCCGGTTCCTTTTCTTCCATGGCCACACCCATGATGGCGGATACGGCAACCTGAACCGACGGCCCTCCGCCTACGCAGCAGTTCGCCGGAGCTTTCTTGGCCACGATGGCGACAGCTGCGGCGCTGCAGCCCGGAAATCCGCATCCGCCGCAATTTGCACCGGGAAGAGCTCCTTCGACTTCCATCACTTTGGGGTCCACGTATACGGCAAACACCTTAGAGGCAATGCTAAGGCCCAATCCGGCAAACAACCCCAGTCCGCCTATAGCCAGAGCCGCTTCAATCATAAAAAAACCTTTCAAAAAATATGTTACACATTCTAATAGGTAGATACCCGAGAGTCCATGCCCAGGCCCGATCCGCCACCGTTCCACTTGATTTGCAGCCTGGGCCGATACAGTTACAAAAGAATTTCAATTTATAAATTTAAGCATTCTATGTCTGATATCAACGGATTGTTGAAATCGGTGAGCAAGGCGCGGTCTACAGGCCGCGCCTTGTTTTTTCAACCTTGGTTCAGCCGGTGAGACCCGCTTGCCCCGAACCGCCTCCTATTTCAGAAGACCCGAAAACCCGAGAAAGGCCATGGACAGCAGCCCCGCCGTTATCAACCCCAGCGGCGTTCCGTCAAACGGCTTGGGCATCTTCATCACCGCAAATCGTTCCCGGATACCGGCAAACAGGACCAGCGCCAGACTGTATCCTACGGCGGAGGCAAACGAAAACACCAAGGTTGTGAGAAGGTCGTACTCTTCTTGGATGTTAATGATCGCGACACCCAGCACGGCGCAGTTGGTCGTGATCAATGGGAGGAAAATACCCAAGGCGCGATACAGGCCGGGTACGGATTTCTGCAGGAACATTTCAACAAGCTGCACCAGAGCGGCGATAACGAGGATGAAAGCAATGGTGCTCAAGTAGCCCAGCCCGAAGGGATCCAGCATGTATTTCTGGACCATCCAGGTCATTACGCCCGACAAGGTAATGACGAATATGACCGCCATGCCCATGCCGATGGCGGTGTCCATGCTCTTCGATACTCCCAGGAACGGGCAGTTCCCCAAGTATCGAGCCAACAGGATGTTGTTTACGAATATGGCGCTTACAATGAGCAAAATGTATTCGGTCATGGGAGCAGGCCCTCCTACTTTTTGGCTCCGATTATGTTCATGAGGCCGAGAAGAAAACCGAGGCAGACAAACGCGCCGGGCGCTTTCAGCATGAAACCGAAGGGTTCGAACGAAGACCACATGACACTCACTCCGAAAACGCTTCCGTTTCCCAACAATTCACGCATTCCCCCTATCACGGTAAGAGCCGCCGTGTATCCGATTCCCATCCCCAGGCCATCCGCCATGGAGAGCATCACGCCGTTCTTGGATGCAAAGGCCTCGGCCCGTCCAAGCACGATGCAGTTCACCACGATAAGCGGAATGAAGATGCCCAGCGCTTCATACAATTTGAAGGTATACGCCTGCATGCAGAGTTCCACAACAACCACGAAAGAGGCGATGATCACTATGTACGATGCGAGTCGGACCTTGCTGGGGATCAGTTTCCGAAGAAGAGCCACTAACATGTTTGAACACACAAGGACGAACGTGAACGCCAATCCCATACCCAAACCGTTTTCAGCGGCAGTGGTAACCGCCAGTGTGGGACACAGCCCCAACACCAGACGAAAAGGAGGGACTTCGCGCCACAGGCCTTTGGTAAATTCGTTCAGCAGCCTCATGATGAGAATACCTCCTGCTTGATTTTTGGCAATAGCTCGAGCGCCTGTCGCACGGCTCGCACAACGGCGCCGCTGGAAACGGAGGTGCCGCTGACAGCCTGGACTTTCCCGCCATTCCCGGTCAAGTTCAGAGCACCGTCCAGATTCAATCCCTTGAACTGACCTGTAAAGGAAGGTTCCGTGGTGCGCGCGCCAAGCCCGGGCGTCTCGGAATGTTTCATAATCGAGATGCCGTCCACGACGCCCTGTTCGTTCACCCCGATCATGACGTCGATGGGCCCGCCGTATCCGGGGGCGCTCGAATCGAACGCCACCCCGATGACCTTTCCGCCCTGTTTGGCGGGGAAGAACTGCTTCTCCACAGGCTTGCCGGTTTCGTCTTTGCCAAGAGTCAGAGTGATGCGGTCCTTAATCGGGTCGTTGTCGTACCCTGAAAGCACGGCCTTTATGGAGGGTTCCTTCACGAACTTGAGATACGCGTATTCTCGAGGCTCCTCCGTGACTTGCTTTACAAACGCCAGAGTGAAGCCACTGACGCCGCAGATCACCGTCAATACGACTATCATTCGGATTATGTCACGCAACTTCCTTCACCCTCCCATACACGGCAGGCCGGATGCGGTCCATAAGCGGCACAACCGCGTTTGTAAGCAAAATGGCAAAATATACGCCGTCCACGTACCCGCCCCAGTAACGGATGATCATGGTGATCAACGCCACCATAGCGCCGGCGAGCAGCATTCCAGGCGCCGTTACGGGCATTGTGCCCTTGTCCGTTGCCAAAAAGAACGAAGCAAACACCAAACCTCCGCTGAGGAGGTGAAAAGACGGGCCTGCGTAAGTTTCCGGATCAATCTGACTGAACAAGAGGCTGAAAATCCACGCCACGCCGAGGCAGGCAACCGGTACGTGCCAGGTGATCACACGCTTAAGAATCAGATAGAGACCTCCAAGCACAAGGGCCAATATACAGACTTCTCCTATCCCTCCGGCCTTGAGTCCGATCAACAAATCCCAGGGCGGATAGGAAATCAGTTCGCTCAGGTCTTCGCGCACGAGTTTCAGCGGCAAATCGGCCGCCGCGGGGGAAGTGGTAAAGCTCTTCAGACCCGTTAGGGGCGCATGATACAGGTCCATGTATCCCGGATAGGACACGCTGAGAACGATCCATCCGACGGCGGCCGGATTGAAAGGATTGTTGCCGAGACCGCCGTATATCTGTTTGCCCAGAACGATGGCGATCAGCGCACCCACCGCCGCGCCCCACCAGGGCAAACCGGGAGGCAGCATCAGACCCAACAAAAGCCCGATCGTCAGTGCGTGACCATCATGAAGGGTGATCTTCTTGCCCATGATGCGCTGCATTCCGGCCTCGCCGGCAACAGCCATAATCATGCAGACCAGAAGCACTTTTACCGCCGACCACCCGAAGTAGTAGACGCCGACCAGCATGGTGGGCGCAAGCGCCACCAGAATATGCCGGGATATCTTGGAAACCGTCATTCCCCGATGAAGATGCGGGGACATGGAAACATAGAACTTGTGTGCACTCATGCGGACACCTTCCTGGCATTAATCTCAGACTTGCCGTACCTCATAAGATGAACCATGGGACGTTTGGCGGGACACACATATGCGCACAACCCGCATTCAATGCAATGAAACACATAATTCCGTTCCGCGTCCGCGAATCTGCCGAATTCGCAGTACTTGCTCAACTCGTTTGGCAGCAGATTCGTAGGGCAGACGCCCACGCAGGCGCCGCAGTTGAAGCACGGGTCCGGGGAGAATTTATGGACGTCCCGTTCCGCCTGAAGCATAATGCCGTAAGTCTCTTTCGTCACAGGCACATTCAACGAGTACTGAGCATAACCCATCAGCGGCCCACCCATAATTACCTTCCCGGTACCGGGGATCGATCCGCCCAGATAGGAGATGATTTCGCCCACGGGCGTTCCAATACGCACAATGAAAAGCCGAGGCTTTGAAATCCCGTTACCCCACACCGTAACGAGGCGTTCTATGTGCGGTTTCTTGTCGCGCAAGGCGGCCAAGAGATTATAGACCGTCACCACGTCCTGAACAAGAACGCCGACGTCGCGGCAGTTTCCGTCCGGCAGGGGAATCTCTTCGCCCATGAATTGTTTTATCAGAATCGGTTCTAGGGCCGACGGATACTTGCCGGACGCCACGAACAGCTCGACTCCCGCTTCATCGAACCGCTTCAGCACTTCCGTAGAAATGGGATCGTTTTCGGAAATGGCCAAAACCACCCGAGTTACGCCCGAAATCCTCCGTACGGCCTGAATACCCTGAAGGATCTCTTCAGGGAAGTTACGGAGGACGGCGCGCCGAACATACACGCCGGGTTCCGGATCGATGGCGCTAACGATGAGTGTGTGCACCTTCTTCAAAACCGGTATTCCAACCAGAAAAAGGTACATTTTGGGCCGTTCCGGGGGAGCGAGCTTGACGTGCAGCGGCAGGGCGGGAGTTCCGATCTCGATGATGCCTGAATTTCTGAGATCGCTCAAAAGCTGAGATGGTTTTCGACTCAGGAAATCAGGATCCGGATGGGCGGTCTCTATCCATTCATCCTTATCATCCGATTCTATGACCAGACTCAACACGTTGCGGCCCCGGGGCTCCGGCCAAGGAAGAATGTCCGTTACCGTTCCCGAGATGCTGGCGTGAACCGGCGCCACCGAAAACCGGTCGCTTTTCCCGATGATCT
This sequence comes from Deltaproteobacteria bacterium, assembly GCA_016208165.1. Classification (NCBI taxonomy): domain Bacteria; kingdom Pseudomonadati; phylum Myxococcota; class Myxococcia; species Deltaproteobacteria bacterium. The sequence continues at coordinate 21,111 of JACQYL010000123.1, read as the reverse complement.
GACCGGTCTTGACTTTCTCTCCTTTGGATACGGCCGGCTCGCACATTCCGCCATGGTGCTGTTCCATGGGCAGAATTACTTTCTTAGGCAGAGGGAAAGTCTCAATCTTGTAGTCCACCCCCTGCCATTCAGGAATATGCATTCCTTTAAACGACGTTCTTTTCCACATAAGAACCCTTCGAAATTTTTACGCGTCGCATCCAATCTAATGCGGCGTTTATCGGAAGAAGATATGAAATTTGAATGCAAGGCTCTTGGAGGGTCACTTGCTTGACACATACTGGAACAAAAGTTAGGGTCCTTTTTAGTGCATTCCTCTTCAAATCGCAACAAAAAAGTGGAACGCTTGTAATTTTTTTCTCGAATAGCCATCAACCCTTAACTAATTAAAATAAGGGCATCTTTCTGCTCCCCCCTTTCCATTTTGAACATAGCAAAGAGAGAATAGAGCTGTGGAAAGCAATAGACTCAGGCGTTTCTACCATGACTTGAGGAATTTGGGCGCGCTCTCCGGGCTTGATCTGGACATCCGCAAGGAGGAAGGCTACCTGCTGGTTTCTGATCGCCAGCGGCTTTGGTGCCTGATCCGCGAAGCGGACACAGCCTGGGAAATCTGCTTCAACCGTTATTGTGACGAGGACAGTCGGATAGCGTTCATCAAAGCCATCCGAAAGATCACTCCTCATGAGGACGTTTTGATAGGAACGGACTGTGTGTTTCTCAGCCTGGAATCCTGATGGTCCCATTGCCCTTCACCCCGATTCGTTCCGGGGCCCTCGTCCCGCCGGTCCAAACTCTTCCTCCGCTCGGATTATCCACAGAGTCAGCATGAACCTTGACACTTCATGATTAGATCACATACCCTTCGCAAGGTACGAACGGCTATTGGGAAATCCATCCGGGACGGGTCAATCTGCTCCTCGGACGTCCCCCACTCGCCGGAGTCCATGACTCCGCGACTCCGATTATCCAGGTCGGGTTGCCGGCCCAACATGAAGCGATTAAGCCTATGTCGTTAAAAGAAAGACTGTCACCGGAACGTATCGAAAAAGTCAAGAAACGTTTCCTGCAGGTGGAACATCTCCCCACGATATCCTCCACTTTCGACAAGATCATCAATATGATCGATCAAGAATCCACCACCATCAGGGAGATAGAACAGATCATCAAACTCGATCAAGCCATAACCATCCGTGTTTTAAAAATCATTAACTCTCCCTTCTACGGGTACTCCGATGTGACAACCATCTCAAAGGCCATCGTGCTGCTCGGATTCAAGGAGCTGAAAAACATTGTTGTGAGCGCCGCAATCATCAATGTGCTGGACGCAAGGCAACCCATTGCCGGCCTGAAAGTGTCTGATTTCTGGCTTCATTCAATGGCCGTGGCCTTCATATCGAGATTTCTGGCAAAGAACCTCGATCTGAGCTGCGAACAGGAATCATTTACAATAGGACTCTTGCACGACATCGGAAAAGTGGCCTACCTGAAAGAAGACCCCCAACTCATGGGGGATCTGATGACCCTGGCCAAATCCAGACAGATTTCGTTTGCACAAGCCGAAGAAATCGTCGGATTGTCCCACAGCCAGGTAGGTTGGTATCTGGGCGAAAAATGGAATCTGCCCGAACGATTATGCGGCACCATCCGTCAACACCACCAACCCGACCCGGAAAGCGTCTATTTTATAGAAACGGCCATGGTCCACCTTGCCGACCATATCGCCGTCAAACTCCAAATTGGAAACTCCGGCAATGCGTGCGCGGATCCACTGGATCCTGCGGCCTTGCACAGTCTGAAACTGAATGATCAGCTCGTCTCAAAAATTCTAGATCGGATCGAAGAAAAGAAAGATGCGCTCGTACAGGTCGCCAAGAACCTGCTATCTAACTGAATACGCCTTTAGACGCGGAGAATGTTCATATGAAAGACGACAGCAAGGTCATCGACTCCAACGAACGAATCATCAAAAAGATTTCCCAGGAGAATACGGAACTCCGAAAGAAGTTGCAGCAAGTCGTCGAGCGAGTCGTTGAAAACGAGCGCATCATGAACCACTTCGCCGATATCGAGGCTCTCTTCCTGGAAACGGTCACGCTCCAAGAATTCGTCAACCGATTGTTGGCGCAACTGGAAGAACGTTTTCAGGTCTCGGCCGCGCTCGTCCTGACCTGCGAGCACCAAGGTCTGGGCGAAGGATTCTGTCCGAAAATCGAACACGAACAATTCAAATGGGTATGGTCGGAAGATCTGACAAAACGGGTGTACGGCAGCGAAGATCCGGTATTACTCAAGGAACCACTGTCCGTCGATGCAGACTACTTCTTGGGATCCCTTGCCAAGCCGATCCGTTCCATGGCCGTGATTCCTCTTCGTTCCCATAACAGACTTCTCGGAGGGCTGGCTTTAGGAAGCGAAGAGGCAGGCAGGTATCAGTCCGGCATGGACACCAGCTTCCTGGCTCGCTTGGGACGAAAGATATCGGTCGGCATAGATAATGTGCTGATGTTTGAGAGACTCAGACATCAGTCCGCCACGGACCCTCTAACGGGGCTGTTCAACAGAAGCCACTTGAGGGAAGCGCTGAACAACGAAATGAACCGGAAAAACCGTTATGGCACTCCCTTTTCATGCATCATGATCGATATGGACGGATTCAAGACCATCAACGATTCCCTGGGGCATGCAGCCGGAGACTACCTCTTAGTCGAGTTTGCCAAGCTACTCAAATCCAACGTCCGAACCACGGACATCTGTGCGCGTTACGGAGGCGACGAGTTCGTAGTCGTGCTCCCACACACAAGCTCGCAACAGGCGCTGATCACCGCGAATAAACTCGCCTGTCTGTCCGCCGCCGCTTCCATCCCATGGGAGGAGGGAACCGTACTCATGAGAGCCAGTTTCGGCGTGGCTTCCACGGACTACATCGATACGGAAGATCCGGAGACAATCTTGACGGCAGCGGACACACAACTTTACCAAGCCAAGACATCCACGGGCCTTCGCGTCCGCCCTGAGCTCAAAAGCGATCATGATCAAAACCGTTCAGAATAACAAAAGCGCCGGAACTCGGCGCCTAATAATCGAAATGAACCGCCCCTTCTCGCTCGATGACAGACGGCTCCGTGATTCTGATTTCAGCACGTAGGACTATGAAATACGAAGGCTAAGCAAAGATGTCGATTCCACGCCCCAAGTGAGTCAATTCCGGAACCTCTGAAAGCCTTGGGCTCACAGGCGATTCGGTCGTCTTTCCGGATCGGCTCCTGCTTCCGGTACGACCGCTCTCTCCCCCGCCGGCCCGCATCAGCCTCTCCTCCGGCTTAGACTCGATGCCCACCATGCCTCTGTCCACGTTCCCCTTCAGCATGGGGGATCCGCGCCCCGCTCCTACTTCCGGTACTGACTTTTCGATTTCGCTTATATCCATCCGACCAGACCTGACTTCTTTTTACACTCTCTTAATCTTTATATTACATATAGGATCCGCCTATGTCAAGTCGCATGCCCTGGTTGTGTCACAACGGTACGCGGGACAATCGATCCAGATTCCAATCAACCGAAAGCTTCTTCACCTCTTTTTTTAAATCCTCAAACAAAAGATGACCTTTCTCCAGACCGAACAGAAAAAGATCACGGGTAATCTCTACATCCTTTCTGCAGTATTCTACGACTTTTTCCATCTCTCCCGCATTGAACCACTCGAGCGCCTGCAAGCCGTCCCCACTTTTGCCGATCCCCAGCGTCCGGCGCGCAAAGTTATCCAATGAGACACGAAACCCCAGTTTGTTTTTGGCGTATTCCAATATGTCAAAGGTGGATATGCGACCAAAATCCGTATTTGTATAGGCGCTTAATACTCCATAATCGAAACCTTTGATATTGAACCCAACCACCAGATCATATTCGGGCAGACGCTTGATCAAGTCCCCCACATCGTTCTCATAGAATTCAAGAAAGCGGTTCTCGGGCTGCTCGTATAGTACGACAACGGCTACGCGCATGAGATGTTTGTTCCGCCATCCCCCTACCTCCTCTGCGGAACGACGGGTTTCCAGATCCAGATACGCGATCCTAAGGGGTCGTTTCGTCTCAGCCTTATCCACTCCAGGCTCGTCCGATCGGGGGCCCGAAGATGGTGCGTCGCTCGTTCCCAGGCTCTTTCGGTTCAGCAGCAGCTCGAGGCAGAGAATACACGCAGCTTTGTCCAACGGTTTGTTTCCGGCGCCGCATTTGGGCGAATGGATGCATGAAGGGCATCCGTCCTCACACTCACAAGACGATACCATTACCAGGGTCTTCTCGAGCAATTCCTCGATCAGCTCGTAGCCCTGATCCACCAATCCCACGCCTCCCGGATAACCGTCATAGAGAAACACGGCGCTCTTACCCACTTGAGGATGAAACGTGTACGAAATGCCCCCCACGTCGTTTCGGTCGCACAACGCCAGCAGGGGAAACATGGCAATGGCCGCGTGTTCCATGGCGTGAATGCCGCCCATGAAATGAAGCCCCAGGTCCTCGATCCGATGCTTGATTACATCGTCTATCTCGATCCAGACGCCAACGGTCTCGAAAACCTGTTCAGGCAACTCCAGAAAGTGACGACTCAGCAACTCCTGGCCGCGTATGCGTCGCTTCTCATATCCGGTGATGCGCTCCGTTACGCGTACGCGTCCCTGTTTGATCAGGAAGTTTTCGCAGGGACGACTGCGGAGAATCTCGAGGACCTCCGTCTCCTTTTCCGATTCGCACCGGGTGTAGTAGGGGACATCGACCGCACGGGCCTTGATGTTCGAGTGCTCGAAGTCCATGGCCAGAATCTCGTATTGAGTGGCCCTGTGGAGATACACTGCTCCCGGATGACATTCCCGAAACGCCCTCAAGCCCTCCACGCGCCCGATCACTTTCTGGGTTTCCGCGTGCATCACCGTAAAGGTTTCCCCCACACTTCGAATGCTCACCTGACGGTGAGGATTCCTGAGGATCGAGAACCACGAGTTCCCGCTTTCATTTCTTCCGAGGATCCTCTTCTCTTCCAGTTCTCGATACTCCCGGGCATATCGCTCGGACGGGTAGAACGGATCGTCCCCATCCAGCTCGAGCTCCGCCGCAGCGCAGGGCAGATGAGCTTTGACGACCTCGGAGTTCTCGGGGTCCGCGATGGCTCGCTCGTACTGCCTGGCAAAGAAATCCTCGGGATTGTGCATGAAATACTGGTCAAGAGCATTCGGCTGAGCGATCAGAGCTACAATCGAGTCCCGTTCTTCGCGTCCTACGCGCCCCCCGCGTTGCCATGTGGCCATCACCGTTCCCGGATAGCCCACAAGGATGCATACGTCCAATCCGCCGATATCGATACCCATCTCCAGAGCGCTGGTGGAAATGACTCCCATCAGGGCGCCCCTGGCCAGATCCCGTTCGATGGATCGCCTTTCCTCGGGCAGGAAGCCCGCGCGATAAGAACTCACCAGCCGCGTATACTCGGGCGCCATCTGTTTCACCCATACGTGAATCAGCTCCGTGACCTTTCTCGATTGCGTGAATACGATGCTCTTCAGTCCCTCGCGAAGGCAATGGATAAACAAACGGGCGGAGAAATGCGCCGGACCGACCGTCTCTGGATTTAGGAACAGGAAGTGGCGGCCTCCCTGGGGTGCGCCGCTCTGACGAACGACGCTGAACCTTTTGCCCGTAAGCCGTTCCGAAAACTCTTCGGGATTCAAGATGGTAGCGGATGAAAATATATAGCGCGGATCGGAACCGTAAAAGGCCGTGATTCTTTGCAGTCTGCGGAGAATCTGGGCCATGTGTGAACCGAAAATGCCCCGATACGTGTGCAGTTCGTCGACGACCACGTATGCGAGGCGCCGAAAGAAGGTCTCCCATGAGGCATGGGAGGCCAGGATACCCATATGCAGCATGTCGGGATTGGTAATCAACACATGCGGTGGATCGGACCGGATTTGCTTCCGATCGTTGGGACTGGTATCCCCATCGTAGACGGCGGAGCGGACAACCATGTCCGGCTCCAGCAACCGTTTCGCCTGTTGAAGAATCCTTTGTTGGTCCTGTTCCAGGGCTTTCAACGGAAACACGAACAGAGCCGAGACCGGCTCCGGCTCCGTATAGATCTTCTCGAGAAACGGCAGGGTGTAGACCAGCGTTTTGCCACTCGAAGTGGGAGTAGCCACAACCACATTCTGCCCCTTGCGCACGCGTTCCAAAGCCTCTGCCTGGTGGGTATACAGGCGTTCGATGTTCATTTGGCGCAGCAACCGGAGTAACGGGGGAGGCAATGGAGTCGACGGCGGTGCGTATTGGGCGGCCCGTTTCGGGATCTCTTTGTGATACACCAGACTCGGCCCAAACTCGTGGGAACGCTTTAGGTGCGTCAGGAAATGCTCACATGTATTCATTAGGGAATCCCGGCAGGCAGCACTGAATCGGACATCCATTTTCCGGAAGAGGCGTTTCGGCGGATCGCGAATACTCGGACGAAGACGGCCCGTTTCCTCGAATGGCGCAGCCTCGGCTTATAACGCACCCCTCACTGACGATCAAGTCTTCCTTCGCTCCCCCGTTTGCCGGCGAGCCCGAATCCAAAAAATCACGACAGGGCTCTCGATCGAGATACATGAACCTCGGGTTTGAATCCATGATGCACTCTCAAACGTCAAATCCTTTGAAGAAGCGGCAAACAGCGGTATTTTCTTCTTTACAACCGAAAAGGCGCTATGGCATAGTACTCCCTAGTTCAACAGGGAACGGGAAGCCTTTCGTTGAAGCAAAAAAGGGGGGGTAAAGAGTATGAACAAAGCGGACATCATCGCGGAAATGGCCGACGCAGCGGGCGTCTCCAAAGCCGTTGCGGGAAAGGCTCTGGACGGAATGCTCGGTGCGATCGAGGGCGCACTGAAAGATGGTGACAAGGTCACGCTGGTGGGGTTTGGGACGTTTTCGGTTGCGAAAAGGGCTGCCAGAACAGGCCGAAATCCTCAGACCAAAGAAGAGATCAAGATCCCTGCCGCCAACGTGCCCAAGTTCAAACCTGGAAACAGGTTAAAAGACGTTGTGAAGTAGGTTCTTGAACGCTTGCCCGCCGTCTTTTGTTTAGATCGACGAGACAAAAAGGTACCCTTTTAATAAGAGGCTGCCTTTTTTGTCTCTATTTCCATATTCATCGGGTTGCGATATCTCGGAAGACAACCTCTCACCGGTCTTCTCGGATTCGCATGGATTCGTCTGTGAGTTTTGAATCCGACCGGCAGAGCACGTTTTCTTGACCGCCGCAAACGGCCAAAGAAATCCTCGCCATATTTCTTCGATTCCCGGACACCGTCCGACATAAAGCCGGATGTCTGGAAGAGACCTTGCCCGCTCCGGGTGATGCTTCCCATGGAGGAAAAGCAGAGTGTCTCTTCCCGCAATTTACGTGCATTATCCTTAAGGCGGCTTCTTATCCCTATTCCGCCAGAGCCTTTTCTATTCGATTCAAACCCTCGCGAATCTGGTCCATAGAGGTGGCGAAAGATAGCCGGACGAATTCGTCCGACCCAAATCCAATGCCCGGCACTACGGCCACCTTCGCCTCCTCCAAAAGAAAGTCGGTGAAGGAATTGGAATCCTGGACGGACCGGCCCCGAAGGGTTCTACCGTAATATTCGGAAACGTTCGGGAACACGTAGAACGCGCCCCTGGGATCAAAACAGGAGATCCCGTCTATGGCGTTGAGTCGCTCGACTATGTAATCTTTCCTTTTCTGAAATGCCTCGGTCATCATTTTTACGAAATCCTGGGGACCACGAAGCGCCTCCACCGCCGCCTTCTGGGCGATCGAGTTGGGATTCGAGGTGCTCTGACTCTGTATCTTTGTTACAGCGGAGATGATTTCTGCGGGTCCGGCCATATAGCCGATGCGCCAGCCGGTCATGGAATACGTTTTGGACACGCCGTTGAGCACGAGGGTCCTGGCCTTCACCTCGGGACTAAAAGAAGCAACGCTTTTGAACACCGCACCGTCGAACAGAATCCGTTCGTACATGTCGTCGGTAATCAGGTAGAAGTCCTTCTCGACGGCCACTTCCGCGATCGCTTCCAGCTCCTCCGGGGTATACACCGCACCGGTAGGGTTGGACGGACTGTTGAGCACCAGAGCTTTTGTGGCCGGCGTCAGCACCTCCCGAAGCCGATCCGCCGAAAGTTTGAATCCTTCTTCCGCGGTGGTTTCCACGGTCACGGGATTGGCGTCCGCCAGGATGGTCATGGGAGGATAGGAAACCCAATAAGGCGCAGGGATAATGACGTCGTCACCCTCTCCGAACAAGACCTGAGCCAAATTGTAAAACGAGTGTTTCCCGCCGCAGTTGACTACCACCTGGTTCCTGGCGTAGTCGAGCCCATTGTCATTCTTGAACTTCTCGATTATGGCGTCTTTCAGTTCATCGGTGCCTCCCGCCGCCGTGTAGCGGGTGAAGCCGTCCCGTATGGCTTTGATCGCAGCCTCTTTGATGTTGTCGGGGGTGTCGAAATCCGGTTCACCGGCGCCGAAACTGACCAGGTCCACCCCTTGGGCTTTCATCGCTTTCGCTTTCGCATCCACGGCCAGAGTAGGAGATGGTTTGATTTTTTGAATTCTGTTGGAAAGTGTCATGGCTGATTCACTCCTTTATAAAAGGCGATAAAAAACTCTTTGTTGCCTTTGGGGCCCAGTAGAGGGGATTCGATCACGCCTACAGGTTCACATCCAAGTTCGAGGACAAACTCCTCGATTTTTCGGCATACGCGCAGGTGTTTTTCCGGATCTTTGACCACGCCTCCTTTACCCACTTCCGCCCTGCCCACTTCGAACTGGGGTTTGATCAACGCCACTACCAGCCCCCGGGGTTCGAGGACGTTCAGCACCGGCGGAATCAGGAGAGTAAGGGAAATAAAGGATGCATCGATAACCGCAATTGCTATAGACTCTCCCAGAGTGCTTTTGGTTAAATTGCGGGCATTGGTCTTCTCGAGCACCACCACGCGCGGATCGTTCCGCAAACTCCAGTCCAATTGTCCGTGACCCACGTCCACGGCGAAGACCTTCCGGGCGCCGTGTTTGAGCAGGCAATCGGTGAACCCCCCGGTGGAGGCCCCCACGTCCAGCGCCGCAAGTCCGGCTACGGATATTCCGAACGATTGGATGGCGCCTTCGAGCTTGTTCCCCCCACGACTTACATACGAGGGTATCCTGGACTTGACTTCCAGTCGAACCGTGTCTTCGATCCGCGTTCCCGCCTTGGACACCAACTCCCCGCCGGCATATACGGAACCGCTCAGTATCAGGGCCTGGGCCTTACTCCTGGTCGCCGCGAGTCCCTCCCGGACCAACCGTTCATCCGCCCTCAGTTTTACCATGGGGCATCCCCGACATCTCCATTATGGTTTTCAGGATGCCTTCTTCATCAATGCCCACATGCCGACGCTGCTCCTCAGGTGTGCCGTGTTCAATGAATCTGTCGGGCAGGCCCAGACGTTTGAAAGGCTTGAAAACCCCTTGATCTGAAAGCAGTTCGAGCACTGCGCTGCCGAAGCCCCCTTGAAGCGCGTTCTCTTCAACGGTTATAATCGATCGGGCCTTGTCCACGGCTTGCAGAATGGTTTCCCGGTCCAGCGGCTTGGCAAAACGCGCGTTCACTACCCCTACCCTGACCCCCAGTTCTTCCGCCTTCTCCGCCGCCCGGACCGAAGGGTACACGCGGTTGCCTATGGCGATGATCAGGATCTCTCCAGGTTCTCGCAGAACTTTTGCACGTCCGATTTCCACGGGCGAAATTTCATCTCCCAGCAACAAGCCTTCTCCTGCTCCGCGGGGGTACCGAAGGGAGGCAGGGCCGTTGTGCCGGATCGCCGTTAACAACATCCGCCGGAGTTCATCCTCGTCTGCAGGCGCCATGACCACCATGTTCGGCACCGATCGCATAAAACTCAGGTCGAAACCTCCCTGATGAGTGGCGCCGTCCTGGCCCACCAAGCCGCCCCGGTCCATAGCAAATACCACATGTAACCCGGGAATGCACACGTCATGGATGACCTGATCGTAAGCTCTCTGCATGAAGGTGGAGTAGATCGACACCACCGGTATCAGCCCTTCGGTGGCCAGACCGGCGGCGAAGGTAACCGCGTGTTGCTCGGCTATGCCCACATCGTAAAAACGCTCGGGAATTCGTTCCGCAAACAACGACAGCCCGGTGCCCTCGGGCATGGCGGCCGTGATTGCAAAGATCCGTTTGTCCTTTTCGGCGAGCTTCGTTATGGTTTCACCAAACACGGATGTATAGTCCTTGCATTTCGTCGATTTCGACGAACTTTTTCCGCTGTTCACGTCAAAACAGCCCACTCCGTGAAATCGAGTCGGATCGCATTCGGCGGGCTCGTATCCCTTTCCCTTGGTGGTCAAAACGTGCATGAGAATAGGACCTTCCAGCTCGCTCACCTTTTGAAGCGACGGTATCAGTTTATCCAACCGATGTCCCTGAATCGGTCCCACGTAGTCGAACTGGAGCGCCTCGAACAACATGCCCGGCGTGAAAAAGCTCTTGAAGGATTCCTCCGTCTTTTTCACCAGAGTAATGATGTTTTCACCGATTCCGCGCATGGTCTTGAGGATATTGCCCATTTCCTTCTTGAACCTTACGTATCGCTTACTGGTAAGGCTATGACTCAGGAACGCGGAGAGCGCACCCACATTGGGGGAGATGGACATTTCGTTATCATTCAAGATAACGATCAGGTTCTTGTCCAGATGTCCCGCGTTATTGAGCCCTTCGAAGGCCAGTCCCGCCGTCATTGCCCCGTCGCCAATGACCGCGACAACCTTGCCGAGTTCTTTCTTGAAATCCTTCGCCACGGCAATGCCGAGCCCGGCAGAGATGGAAGTGCTGCTGTGTCCCGTGTTAAATGCATCGTAGGGACTCTCTTCTCTGCGGGGAAAACCACTGATCCCCCCATATTGTCGAAGTGTGTGAAACCTGTCTTTTCGACTCGTGAGGATCTTGTGGGCGTACGCTTGGTGGCCCACATCCCAGATGATTTTGTCCGTGGGGGAGTTAAATACGTAGTGAATCGCTACAGCCAACTCGATGGTTCCCAGATTCGGGGCAAGGTGCCCCCCTGTTTTGGAAACCGAGTCCACGATAAACTCCCGGAGTTCTCCGCAAAGATCTTGCAGCTCGGAAAGTTCCAACTGTTTCAGGTCGTCCGGAGACCTCAGTCGGTCGAGAATGTGCATGAATCACCCGTCCTTCTACTCGCCGTTCACCAACTTCCGATGGGCAAATTTCGGAAAAAAGCGGAATCACTCCGTTGTCTTAAATGGACAACTCTTGAGGTAACACGGCCATCACGGCTATTTCCCGGGAACAAAAAACGCAAAAAACCCTTTGGAAGTCGCTACCAAAGGGAATAGACCGATCCGACTACTTATTCCGGGTCAACAGGTACTCAGCGATGGCCCGCAAAGGGTCCGACCTGGCGTCCATTTCGGACAGAGCGTTTAACGCCAGTTCCACCGTCCGGCGTTCCCGTCTCTGTGACTCCTCTATGCCCAGGACAGCGGGATACGTGGCCTTCTTCCTTTGTTCGTCGCTCCCCACGGGCTTTCCCAGCTCACGGCTGTCTCCCAAAACATCCAGCAGATCGTCCCGAATTTGAAACGCCAATCCGAGGTACCGGCCATATTCGGATAGAGCGGATACCGAAGCCCGGTCCCCGCCGGCAAGGATCGCCCCGCCGGCGACCGAGGCCCGTATCAGAGCCGCTGTTTTGGCGGCGTGCATAAAGTCGACCAGTTCCAAAGATGGCTGCGTGTCCTCAGCCTCCATGTCCACGACCTGCCCGCCGACCATTCCACGGAATCCTGCTTCCTGTGCCAGGAGCTGAGTAGCCTCGAGCAGATTCCAGGGATCCACACCCGGATATAAGAAACGCCGGGTCATCACTGCGAAGGCTTCCGTAAGCAAACCGTCACCCGCTAAAATGGCTGCGGCCTCTCCAAATTTTTTGTGATTCGTCGGTTGGCCCCGACGGAAATCGTCGTCATCCATGGCCGGAAGGTCATCGTGAATCAGGGAATAGGCATGGATCATTTCTATGGCGCACGCGAAGTTCAGAATGCCGTCGAAGTCTCCGCCTACTGCCTCGGCGCCCGCCAGACAAAGGACAGGGCGGATCCTTTTCCCGCCGGCCAAAAGACTGTACCGCATGGCCTCAACCACGGTCTTCTGCAAAGTATCCACTGGAGGCAGGAGCGCTTCTAGGGTCTCGTTAATCCGCTTCCGGCGGGCCTCTAAATACGCCTTCAGATCCATTTCACTTGCCGTGCCCGGATTCGGACTCGTCCACTTCAAAAGGTTCGGGTTTTAAACGTCCCTTCTCGTCCTGCAGCAGGATTTGCACTTTTCGTTCTGCCTCGTCAAGCTTCTGTCTGCAATAGCGGGCCAACCCTACGCCGGTCTCGAAGGCTTCCAACGAATCGTCGAGAGACAATTCCGCGCCTTCCATTTTCCGGACGATTTCTTCCAGTTCGACCAACGCCTCTTCAAACTTTTTTGGCTTGCCCACTATTTCAGCTCCATTTTTCCGCTGTATCCCCGGTACTCTCTTTCGCGCATCGCTGAAGGCAGAGGCCTGCTCCCGCCTCCCGAACCAGGTCGACCCAGCCGGCGGAGATGTTCTACGATGTCGCGGAGAGTCGCCCGATGCGCGCCGCTAGGGCCCACGGAGATCGGCATCAATGAATCCGGTTTAGTGACTTAACATGTGCGACCGATCGAGCAATTGAAGCGGATCGATACGAGCCCCGTTCAGACGGGCGCCCCAGTGAAGATGTACGCCGGTGGAACGTCCGGTGCTTCCGGCCTTACCGACGACCTCTCCCCGGCGAATCCGGTCTCCCTGCCGAACGAGGGGACGTTCAAGATGGAAATACATGGTGTACAAGCTGTGACCGTGATCCACAAAAACGCTGATTCCCGAGTAATACAGGTCTCGAACCAAAGCCACCCTGCCGTCGTTCGAGCAAATTACATTTTCATTTTTTTGGGCCCGGAAGTCAACCCCGGAGTGTGGACTTCTTCTATTGCCGTTTATGTACGTCCTGACACCGAATTCGCCGGTTAATTTCCCCGGAATAGGCCTAAGAAAGGACTCCCTCCAAAATCGCGTGGGATCGACACGGATCCACAGAGCCTCCAAAAGCTCGCTCTCTTCCCGGATGCGCTCCAACGTTTGCGGGTCCGGCTCTTTCTCCTTGATCTCGAGCCGACGGACTCCATACCCCTTTTCAAGGATATGCACCTTGGAGGTAAACACATCATCCTTGGTGCGAAGCGTCAGATAAACGGGGCCGGGCTCCTGATCGATATCGATGCCGATGAAACCGATCCATCGGTTCGCCTGGTCGTCATCCCGGTACACATGCAGTTCGCGCCCCAAAAAGTCCCCGGATAGGCCTTCCGCCCTATGCGGAAAAGAAACCTCGAGCCGCATCAAGGCGCCCTGATAAAGCGTATCCGGAAACCAAGCGATCTCGGGAGAACTCGGATTCGATCCTGCCGATGCAGCCAAAACGGTCATCAGAACAGCGAATGCCAGAAGAACTCCTCCGATGCGCCCTACATATCCGGCGAACGGTCCGGCAGTCATCTCCTTTTTTGACATTGTCACTTTTCTGCCTTTTACCATACGGATCCGCCAGAAGTATGAAGCAGCCGAATGCGCCTGCCCGACACGCGGCAACGCGTTTTCCCGCTAAATTTCAGCTGTCTTCCACCCGCTCCACCGAGCATCGAATGGTTCCCTTATGCAAACGCACCCGCACCTTGTCCCCGGATTTTACATCGCCTGCTTTCACGAGTACGGTATTCTGGGGCAACCGAGTCGTGATGCTGTAGCCCCGCTCGAGCACGTTCAGCGGATTGACCCCGTTGAGACGCTCCGTGAGCCGCTGCACATCTTTCCGGCAGCGTTCGAGCAGTCTGTCCTGAAGAAACGTCAGGTGTCTGTGGATATCGATCAGCCGGTCGCCGTACCGTTCGATCTTTTCCAAGGGGCGTTGCCCATGAAGCGTCTGAACCGCCGTCTCTAACCTATGCTCCCTGGACGTCAAAAGCGATCTCTGATAAAAGGCCAGCCTGTCCTGAAAATCGTCCACTCGAAGCCGGCCTTCGGAGATCTGCCGACGGGGATCCGCGACTCTCAGCGCCAGATTTTCCAAACGTTCACGCATCAGGACCAACCGGTTCGTCAACGTCCGACCGAGTGCCGACGCATGTGAAGCAATAGCCGCCAACAGGTCCGTTTTCAAAGGAGACAGTATCTCCGCGGCCACGGACGGAGTGGGAGCCCGTTTGTCCGCCACAAAATCCGAAATCGTGAAGTCGATTTCATGTCCTACTGCGGAAAGCACCGGAATGCGGCTTCGGAAGATAGCCCTCGCCACAACCTCTTCGTTAAACGGCCAGAGATCTTCCAGAGAGCCGCCGCCCCTGGTAAGAACGATGACATCGGCGTCGATCTGAGCATTCACGAGGTCCAGACCTTCCGCGATCTCTCCGGCGGCTTCCGCCCCCTGTACCCTCACGGGATAGATCAGAATCTCCATGGCGCCGTAACGGCGATCCATGACGTGAATGAAATCCCGTAAGGCCGCGCCCGTGGGAGAGGTGATCACCACCACGCGCCGAGGCAGAAAGGGTAACGGCTTCTTCAAGGACTCGTCAAAAAGTCCTTCTTCCTGAAGCTTCTTCAGCAATTGTTCGAATGCCAGTTGAAGCGCGCCCTGTCCCAGAGGTTCGAGACGTTCCAGTATGATCTGGTACTCCCCCCTCGGTTCGTACAACGTGAGGCGGCCCAGACAGACCACGGCCATCCCGTCCTCCGGCCTGAACCGCAGAAGCTGGTTCTGGTGATGGAACATCACGGCGCGAATCTGAGCTTTCTTGTCTTTGAGAACAAAGTAGAAGTGGCCCGAAGACGGCACGCGAAAATTCGAGATTTCCCCTTCAACCCATACGAGGGGAAACTGGGACTCCAAGAGGTTTTTGATCTCTCTGGTGAGTCGAGTTACAGTGTAGACTTCTGTTTCCAACGGTTCCGGATCACAATCGATGGTGTTTGCGTGTATGCGATGAATAAGAGATTTCAGGAATCATACCATACTATCTTGAGAAACTACTCGTACTCTTTGGGAACCGCACAGATCATTACAAAGGCGTTCGTGGGCGAAGTGTTCTTGTACCGATGCTTTTCATCAGGCAAGATCAAGGCGAAATCCCCTTTTCCAACAGGCCGTTCTTCGCCGCTTTCCGAGACAATGACGCCTTCCCCCTCTATAATATAGTTCAGATGCTCGAATGGGTGTGAATGAAAAGGCGTGTGCCCGTTGGGCGAGATCGTAAACACGCGGAGCGAAAAATTGGGCGAGCCGTGGTCTTTGGATATGGGCACCTGCTTGGCCACGTTCTTGGCCCCTTCCAGGGTCATTTCGAGTTTTTCCAGATGTTTCAGGTTCGTAACATTCATGGAGATCCTCCCAATAGGGTAATATTCCGGTTTCGTTTACAGTGAAGTTTTTCGCTCGAGTTCGCCGAGACCCGATGCGGGACTCGGCCCCACCTTCTCGTTTCTTCTGCTGTCATATTTGGGCCGCAACCAGAGATGAAAATGAAGGTCCGAGGAGGTGATCTTGAACCCCACCTTATGGCATATCCGGACGGCTGGGTAATTGCTTCCGAAAGTTCTGACTACGACGTGCGTAGCGCCCGCCTTGGCCAAATCGTAGAGCGCCGCCTTGTTGAGTTCCTCGCCCAAGCCGGCGCTTCGATTGTTCGGATTGACGCCGATGAAGTCCAAACTCGCGTAATTTCCGCCCACGGCCTTGGAAAACGCGGCGTTAAATCGGTACAGGATAAAGCCCTCGACCTGACCCTCACGAAGCACAATCCGGGAACGGAAGTCTTTCTTGAACGCAAAACCCGAAAGATACTGCTTATATATCTCGGCAGCGTCATGCTCGGAAACTTCCGGGTCGTACATGAAACGGTTGTGGAAATGAGTATTCCGGACCAGATCGATCACCTGGTTCTGCAATTGCTCGGGGCATGATACACAGTTGTTGTCGCCGTATTCGTCGGGCGCCGGCGACTCGATGAGCGATCGCGCGAGATACACCTCGTTTCCAACGAATCGGAACCCGTTGTCCTCGAGGGCTTGGATGGCGTTCGTATCGCCGTTCGCCACCCGGCAGTCCAAGAAGTCGGCGGTTGTCATGTGATCGAGGAGATACCGCAGCATGGTCTTCAGGTAGGCGACACTGTCCAGGCGAGTTAGAAAGTGCTGTATGGCGAACATCCTGGCTCCGAACATCTCCGACATCCACGGCAAACTTCGTGCACTGATCAGCCCCGAAAGACGTTGTCCTTGCCGGAGACAAGCGCTCTCCAATTCCGGGTCCGCCAGCGTGGTTTTGAGAAATTCCGCCATTTTGCGTTTCGGAATGTTCAATTGCCTGAGTTGGAAGTCTTTATGGGGGTACTCCTGGAAGAGCAGGTCCACCTGCGGGTAGTCTTCATCGGTCAACGGTCTGATTGACAGATCGGCGAATTCGATACTACTCATTTGGTCCCTCTAAATCGATGCTTGTGCTGCCCGACCACAGGGTGGTCTGCACGGCCACGGCCGGATCCCAACGCACAAACGGCTCATGGCGCTCGCCCGGATCCACCACCAGGGGTATTCCCGTCGGTGTCACGGATGTAGACACCCACCCCCGCCACTCCGCCATCGTTCGATACACTTTCATCCCTCCGAAAAACTGCTCTCGTTTGACGGAATCGTACCTAACCGTCTGCTGAAGGTAGTCGTTCAACCTCAAGTATATCGTTCGAGGATCTTTTTCGTCTCCGAAGATCCGAGCCGCCAGTGACCTGATTTCCGGTAAGGTGGCATCGATTTTCGGGGAGGAGGCAAGATATGACAGAGCTGGATGCCCGTCCGGCGGGTCTCCTCCCTCTCCCCCCGGCGCCATGGGAAGAGCGTGCTCCAGGAGTTGTCCGACATCGACTTGATACCTGAAAAAGAAATCGAAATGAACGGATTGATCATGACGCGCATCGGGAATCCGCACTTCGAACCACCGGTTCCCCGCGTCATCGACAGCCAATGACAACGGCAGGTCCGGCCGGACATGCTCCTCCGCGGCAAGGAGCGTTTTCCCGAATCCCTCGCGCGGCGCCGATACGCGAAACGAAATGGGGCCGTTGAATTCCGGTTCCACGATCTTAAAGTGGATGCGGTAAATCCCGCTCATCCTGAACCGCGTAAGAGGTATCACTTCCCGCGCCACGCCCGAACGTTTGATTTCATCCAGGCGGGCGGCTCGGGTGTGGCAAACGGCCCAACTCCGCCCGAGCAAATTCGATGAGTCATCTCCCAAAGGCTGAACGCCCAGATCCAACAGACGGATCAAGCGCTCGAAATCGAGCTTCGGCTGAAATACCAGAAGCACAATGGTCTTGAAACGAGGAAATTTGAGGGCCACATCCGAGAAGTCGACGCCGGTCTGCTCTCCCCGGACTCTCTCCAGCCAGGCTTCCCCGGTCTCCGCCATCGAAACCGGACACCACAGTCCCACGCCAACGGCAGCCAGGACGCTGATAACCACCCACAAGCACGCCACCCGGCATATCGGAGCGATAGGGCCTCTTCCTTTCATCGCCGGGCTCTCCCAAAACGGATGCAATGGATCTCCCCTCGATATACGCCCTGACGGTAAGAGCATCGGACCGGTGTTGCGTGCAGTCAAGATGTTCCTGTGCGCGGAAGGCGTTTCCACCCGGACGGATTGGTGGGATGTAAACGCCGGACTGGACCGGGTCTTCAATACCTCGTGCGGCCGATCTTGCTTGCGAGGCTGGACTTTTCGTGGTAATTTCAAAGGTATATCGGGGAGGCCAGAAGGTATTCGAGTGTCACCTTAGCGTCGCCCATGCCAAAATGCCGCTTGAGCCCGCAAGTATTGATACACGATCATCTGTACCCGCAACATCCTGGTGTTCAACATGTGATGCAATGTGGAGAAGATGATAATTTAACAGGCCGGAAGTGTCAAGACAACTCCCCGGATCCGGCCGCGTCCGGGAGAATACATGGAGGAATAAGGGGTCCGATTCCATTACATACCCCATGGACACTTCCCGATGAAGCGGAGAAATATCCCACAGAAGCTCTTCAACCCGACGGAACTTCGCGGGCCCGGCCTCGAACGAACCAAAGGCTGTTCGTCCCTCATCGCCTTACGGACGTCCTGGGATAACGGATTCTTACCCGGTCTTCGAACCCCATGAATTTAATGTGTCGAGCGGATCCGGGGCCGGCACGCAAGGAGCAGGCTGTGAGGAGAAGAATCACATTCATCGCGCTTGGCTTGGTATGCCTCTGCCTTCTGATTGCCGGAGGAGGCTATCTCTGGATCCAATATACCCTCTCGAGAAGTCTCTCCCGAATCGATGGGGAAATCGTCTGCGCGGGCCTGGAACTCCCGGTCGAAATCATACGGGACAACTACGGAATACCCCATATCTACGCCCAAAACGAATCCGATCTCTTTTTAGCCATGGGCTACGCCATGGCCCAGGATCGATTGTGGCAGATGGAATTCCACCGCCGCCTGGGAAGCGGCCGGGTATCCGAACTGTTCGGCGAAGATTTCATCGGAGTGGATCGGTATTTCAGGATGCTGACCGCCAAAGGCATGAAGAAAGAAATCCTTCCCGAGCTTGTCCCCCTCGCCCGCTCCTTTGCGAGCGGCGCTAACGCCTACATAGACACGCACCGCGATCGTCTTCCTCCCGAGTTCATATTACTGGGCTATCGACCCGAACCTTGGATGGAACTCGATTTCCTCCCCATTCTGAAGGTCGTCAACTGGGCATTGAGTTCCGGTTGGAAGGTGGATCTGACCGCCTCGGAGGTATTGGATCGGGTGGGAAAGCTTAAGTTCGAGGAAGCGTTCCCCGGATGGCCCGACAGTGCGCCCTTGATCGTTCCCGATGCCTCCATTCCCCTCGCCCGGCTCAATAGAATTCATCAGAAAATCATGAGATCCGCTCAACGTCTTTCGGGCCTTTCTTTTTCATGCGCAAGCAACAACTGGGCAGTGTCCGGCCGGCGCTCCGTAACGGGAAAGCCTCTTCTCGCCAACGACACCCATTTAGGCCTGTCCAATCCCTCTTTCTGGTGGGAAGTGCATCTGGAATGTCCCACGATCCATGCCGCCGGTTTCTGCGTCCCCGGCGTGCCCGGGGTGTCCGCAGGGCACAACCGTCATGTGGCCTGGGGCATCACCAATGTGATGGTGGATGACGTGGATTTCTACATCGAGAAGATCCGTCCGGAGAATCCCAATCAATACTGGTACATAGACCACTGGGAAGATATGGAAACCGTGGAGGAGGAAATCCATGTCAAGGGGAAATCTTCCGAAAGGATCAAGATCCGTTTGACCCGCCACGGGCCGGTTATAAACCCTGCGGAGCCCGTCGAGGGAGAGCCGGTCGTTTCAGCGAGATGGACCTTTGCCGAAAGGCCTCAGCCGTTCCGTGCCGCCTACCTGCTGCTCAAGGCCGAAAGCATCCATGACATCAGGAAAGCTCTGGCGCACTGGGAATTGCCCGGCCTCAATTTTGTCTTTGCCGACGACGCCGGAAACATAGGCTACTGGTGTTGCGCCGCCATTCCCAGACGTCCTAAGGGGGACGGCCTTCTGCCGGTTCCCGGCTGGTCCGGAGAATACGAGTGGGAAGGATTCGTTCCGTTCGAGGAAAAGCCCCACCTCATCAACCCCGCTGAGGGCTTCATCGCCACGGCCAACAGCAAGCTAACGGGAAAAGGCTACCCGTACGAGATCAGCCGCTACTGGGAGCCGTCAGATCGGATTTACCGGATCCACGACATGATCGGCGGCTCAAAGACCTTGTCCGTGGAAGACATGAAACGGATGCAGATGGACGCCTATTCTCAAGTCGCCAAGGACGTTACCCCGAAACTGATCCAAGCCGTTACGGCCGGTCTGACGAGCGACAAGTCCCAAAAGGCCGTAAAACTCCTGGCGGAATGGGACTTCGTCATGTCCAAAGAAAGCGTCGGAGCGTGTCTTTTCGAAGCGATCCTGCGCAACATGCTGGAAAAGACCTTCATGGACGAATTGGGAGAGCCTCTTTTCAAAGACTATCTGAGCACACCGGGGTTTCCATACCGGGCCATGACAGCCATGATCCGAAACGGCGCCTCACCCTGGTTCGACGACGCCAAAACCCCCCAAACGGAAACCATGGATGACATCATTTCAGCCGCTGCTGAACAAGCCTTTGTCGAGCTGGAAGGACTCGTCGGCGACAAGGTAGAAGACTGGTCGTGGGGACGAATTCACACGCTCACCTTTGAACACGTGCTCGGGAAGAAAGTCCTGCTGGATCGTTTCTTCAATCTGGGCCCGTTCCCGGTGGACGGGAGCAACCACACGGTGGACAAGAAGCAGTATGACAACGCCCATCCCTATGCTGCGATTCATGGAGTATCCCAGCGTATGATCGTAGATCTATCGAATCCTGAAACAGCGCTTCACGTTCTGCCCACCGGGGAATCGGGGCACCTGGGCAGTCCACATTACGCGGATCAGATCGATCTCTACTTGAAAGGCGGCTACCATCCCGCCTGGACAACGCGTCAAGACGTGGAAAGCCACAGTGAAGCAAGGTTAAGCCTCAAGCCGGCTTCGGAATAAAGATCGCGACATTTCGACCTGTCGGCGGCGAGGTTCGCGCGGAAAAGGCAACCGTCTCCTGTTTCGCGAACACAAACGTTGAAGGGCTTGTGTGATTGTACTACACTTACGCAATCGACCTGCTTGAAGAACTTGCCCGTAATTCTGAGTTGCGGCTTGTGTATTCACATAATTATGTTTAGATTATGAAATGTTAACCTCTCGAACGGTTTTCCCTTCTATTATTATGTGGTTGACTCTCAGGCTTCGTGCAGCGCGCCTTCGTTGCTTCCTCTCGAATTCAGAGCTCG
>JACQYL010000122.1 GCA_016208165.1 Deltaproteobacteria bacterium | reverse complement strand
GGCCTACACGATCCGCAACCTCGGTTTTCTCACGGGCCAGCACGACCTCATCTCTCCGGACAATCCTCTGGTTGCGTTGAGCAGACAACTGGATCCTTTCGAAGATCGGGACGCCTTTCTGGTTGCGATCGAAGGGAAGGACCGGCAGCAGTCCCTTGCCTTTCTTCATACATTGGTTTCCCGGTTGGACGGCGAGACGGACCTGTATGACGACCTGTTTTACCGTCTGAATCCGGAACGTTTCCGAGACTGGGCGTTGCTGTATCTCGATGCCGGCGAGCTATCCCGCTTGGTCGAAAACGTAAAGGATCATGAAGAGCTGATCCGGGGGCTGTCCCGTTCCCCGGATCTGAACACGTTCTTCGACCTCGTGAACCGTGAGATGACATCTCGAATGGTCGGAGAAATCTTCACCGGTTTTCTTGACGAAGACGCCGGGACCGCGGATAGGGACAAGGCCTTCGACCTTTCTTTTCTTATCGAAGTCTTGCAGTCCTTTGAAACACAACTTCGTTCCGGTGTGCGGACGCCCCTCGAGTGGAACACCCTTTTCGGCGCGGACGAGCAGCCGGAAAAAGATCAAGGCTACTTCTGGACCGAGGACGATCGACTGCTGCTCGCTTTCGTGACACCGGCCCGAAAGCAAAAACAGTTCAACAAGACGGCGTATTCACTGAATCACCTGCGTTCAGCCATTTCGCAGATTCAAGAGCAGTTTCCCGGTCTCGAGGCGGGAGTGACCGGACGGGAGGCGCTGGACGCCGACGAAATGTCGGCGAGCATTTCGGACATGAGTTTGGCAACCCTGCTGTCCCTGGCGGGTCTATTGGTTCTGCTCATCGTCTTCTGGAAAACCATCCGGCGGCCCGTACTGGAAATCACGGAACTGGTTCTGGCCCTCAGCTGGACATTCGGACTGACGACGCTCGTTGTGGGTCACCTGAACATACTCTCGGTGGTTTTCGCTCCGCTTCTGCTGGGATTGGGGATCGACTACGGCATCCACTGGTTCGCCCGGTTCGAAGAAGAGATGGGCCGTACGGGAGGTAAGGACCTCGAGAAAGCCGTCCGGACCACACACATGGAAGTGGGACCGGGTATCGTTCTGGCCGGACTCTGTGCGGCCTTTTCTTTCCTTCCCCTGATCCTGACCGGGTTTCGGGGTCTGGTGGAATTGGGTCTGATCACGGCCGTGGGCATGGTCATGACCACCGTGACCACAACGTGTATCCTGCCGGCCCTTACGCTTCTGTTCGAACGAAGGCTAAAACCCGCTAAACGGACCGGCCACGCCCCCCTGTACGTGTTCAAGCTCGGTCGGCGATCCTCGCAGGTAATCCTCTTGGCGGCGCTGGCAGGCATGGCGGTTTCCCTGGTGGTCGCGCCCGGCATACGGTTCGATCTGAATCTGCTGCATATGCAGCCCCGGAAAGCCGAGTCCGTGGTATGGGAACACAAGTTGATGGAGGATTCCGAACGATCGGCCTTAACCGCATCGATTCTGCTTTCCGACCTGAACGAGGTTCGCGTCAAATCGCAGGAACTGGAGGCTCTGCCCGTTGTCTCCGAAGTCTCGAGCATTCTGAGCTTCCTGCCGGACGCGCAGGAGGACAAAATCCCCCTCCTCGAGCATCTCAAGCCGCTGGTGAGTCACCTTGGTCCGATCCGCCCGACGGAGGGGGCTCCCAATATTCAGCGTCTGGAAGATACGCTTTCACGAATACGCTTCAAGATGTCTCCCGACGCCGACTGGGGAGTGAATCGCCCTCTGGCCCGGCAGATGGAGGAAGTGCGTGATCGTATCGACTCGATTCGATCGGTCATGCAAAACCCCGGCCAGGAGAAGATCGAGCCCCGCCTCGCCGACTTCAGCGAGGGGTTGTTCGAGGATTTTGCCGACAAGCTGGACCTGCTGGAACGAAACGTCCGTTCAAGCCCCATGCGGATCCGGGATCTCCCGTCATCGTTACTCGATCGATACGTGGGGGAAGGGCCTGTTTTTCGAATAAAGATTTATCCGGCGGGCGATGTCTGGGACACCGACCGCCTTGAGAGGTTCGTCCGGGAAGTCCGCGCCGTGGATCCGAAGGCCGCGGGTGACGCCGTCACCCTGTATGTGTTCACCCACGCGTTTCGAAGGGCGTGCACGCAAGCAGCCCTATACGCGGTGATCGCCATCTTCGTCTTGCTGTTGATCTCCTTCCGCAACATCAAGACCGCTTTTCTCGCTTTTGTCCCCCTCATCGTGGGCACGAGCTGGACGTTGGGTCTCATGAGGTTGTTCCAGGTAGACTTCAACCTGGCCAACAGTCTGTTCTTACCTCTGATTGTGGGAGCGGGAGTCGAGTACGGGATTATCGTGATGACCCGCGGCAGGGTTTCATCGGATTCCGGTTTGCCGGCCGGCACGGTAAAAGGAGTGGCGCTGGCCGCCCTGACCACAACGGTGGGATTCGGAACCCTGATGATTTCGAGCCATCGCGGAATCTACAGTCTGGGTCTGCTGGCCGCCATTGGAAGCCTATGCATGTTGTGCTCGGCGGTTCTGGTGCTGCCGGCTCTCATGGGGATGTGGAGGAAGACCGGCAGGTCGGAGAACCCGCCGCAATGACAAAGGTTCTTTTGTCTCGGATTCGGGCAGGCATGGGAGCCTGCCCCTAAAGTGTTCGACGCTCTGTGGGGGTGAGTACCCGTCGCCTCAATCCAGCTCGTTTCGGACCTTTTTCGAGTTCTCCTGAAGGGCCTTACGTTTCTTCTTGCCGGAGAAACGCCATTTGGACTCGGTGACTTCGACGGCAGGGGGAAGCACGTCCACCACGTTGAGGTCCACTCTTTCCACGTGCATGCCCGTGAATTGCCGGACCTGACTCACGACGAGATGCTGAAGCTGGTTCAGCAGGGTTGGAAGGTTGTCGGTCAAAGCGACGGCCACCTCTGCGTACACGTCCATCCGCCCCTCATCCAGCGCGCAGCGAACCTGTCGAATCTGGAGCGACGGGTCGTGCTGTTCAAGAACCACCTTTACCAGGGACTCGAGGGCAGTGGCCGATATAGTGAGACGGCCCATGTAATACCCGGGATGGACGATGGATTTCTCGAAGGTTCTTGGCGGATGCCGATACAGGCGGTAGGACGATATCAGGTGTGAAATCGACGCCACGATGGTGTGAGAGAACACCCGTTTCACTTCTACCTGGGCCGCGGGTATGACGTGCTTGCCTTCGACCTCTCGACTCTCCCTGGCCGCCATCAACTCTTCCGGCCTCGATATTTCCTCGATGCGCACGATCTTAGCTGGCTGTGGCAAGTCCAAACGCTCGCAAATAAGACGCGCCATTTTCTCCGACGTTCCGATCACCATGATGCGGTCGGCCGAGTGCATACGGATCTGATCCCGAACGGCGCGAGCGTGTTCCTCGTTTTGAAAAACCGCCCTGCGAACGGCTTTCAGGGGCGAAACCTCGTTTTTTGCCGTTTTGCCCGCCACGATCTTCTGCTCGTGAATCAACAGCCCGTCGTCAATGATATACGGACAGCCCAGTAAGGAGGCAATGGACTGGGCCTGAAAACTCTTTCCGGTACCGCTTTCGCCCACCAATGCGTAGGTCTTGACTCCCAGCAAGCGGAGCTTGGTTCTACTGAGGAGGTCGCGTCCCCTTTCAACCAGGGCCAACAGACCTCTCGTTTGCTTTGCCATTTCCACTTCAGCCTCTTCTCATACCCACGATTCGTTTCAAAACGAAAAACAGGAGCCCCGTGCCGATCAACGAGGGAAGGGAAGCGCCTGCAATGAACCCGGTTCGCAGGCAGAACTGGTAGAAAACGACGCCGAGTAACCATGTGATAAGGGCAATCCAGTCGATGTTCTTCCGACTTTCTATATCGTAGTCCAGAAAGAAATAATGGGTGAGCACCACTCCGAACAGGGGAATGAAGAAAGACCCCAGCGTGTAGAGGAAATCCTCGTAACGTTCGATGGGGAGCACCAAGGCCACCGCAATGCCGAGTCCCCCGGCCACGGCGGTGGAAACACTTCCTCGGAGGCGCGGGCTCAGGTTGAGAGAGGACACGGCTGAGGAATAGATGTCCAGAAACGTCGTCGTAAAGGTGCTGAACAGTACGATCACCAGGGCCGGAACTCCGAACCAGAGCGTTGCAAACGAGATGATCGGCTCGGGTTTATCCAGAATGAGGCCGCTCGCCAAACCGAGAGCGAACATCCAGGAACTCCCGATAAAGTAGCCCAGATAGGTGCCGATAAAGCACCCTTTCTTGCTGCTCGCAAATCGTGAATAATCCGCCACCAGAGGCAGCCATGAAATGGGCATGGCTATGCACAGATCCAGTCCTTGACCGAAGGTGAGGAGACTCGGCTCCCCGCCTCCGGCGGTCCGCACGGAACCGCTCTCCAGAAACAGCATGACGGTCATGACCGCGCACAACGCTCCCAGGGTGATGATGGAAAGCCGCTGCAGCCATTTGAACGTGGATCTTCCAACCAATGCCCATGCCGTACACACGGCCCCGGATATCACGATCCAGAGTTGGGTGGACCCCGCGCCGGTGAAATTCAGCAGCGTCTGCACCGCCTTCCCGCATATGATCAACATGATGGCGGTCCATCCGATGAGTTGGAGGATGTTGAGCAGGGTCGCCAGATAGGAACCGTTCTTTCCGAACGTGGGGCGAAGCAGATACATCGTGGGAAGGCCCTTGTCGGATCCGATGAGGCCTCCAAGAGCCAGCGGCACGTTTCCTATGGCATGACCCAGGATAATGGCCGCCAACCCCGCCGCCCAGCCCAAAGGCACGAGTATGTTGCCGGCATAAATCTCGGCAATGGAAATGGACGCCCCGAACCATAGGACGAAATAGTCCATCCCCCTCATATGACGCTCGATATAGGCAATCGGTTTTAGCACCATGCTCTCACCTGTATTGGAAGCAAGGGATCCGGAAGTCCGGCAAGCCCTTTTCAAAGATGTCCACATTGACCTTCGAAACGACTCGACCATAAGGGGCAACGGTTTCGGTTATGCAGCCTATCACGATTCCTCAGCTTTATCAAAAAAGTTCGAGCCGGACGAAAACAACTTGAACTTGCGCCCCGTTTTGTTAAGCTTTTAGAAGGGGCTTTTGACGCCATTCGCAACGATCCGACAAAGAGACACGGCTCCTCGTCCGGGCCGCCCTGGATGGAGCAGTCGCAGACGGATCCGGAGGCTTGCCCGACTTTGCACATGATCGCCGGCCCGAGAACCGCGCCTCAAGTTGGTCGATCGGCTCCGGTACATAACCGGCATATCCATTTTTTCTGCATCGAGGAGGTTCCTCAGTGTGACTATGAAGGACTGGAAGGCAACATACGAAAAGAAGAAGTGCGACGCACGCAAGGCTCTCAAGGCCATCAAACCGGGCAACCGGGTGTTCATCGGTTCGGGCTGCGGGGAACCCCAGCATCTGGTCGATACCCTGGCCGAACTCCGGTGGGAAGTGTCGGACATCGACGTATTACACGCCTTGTCCATGGGAGAGGCGTCTTACACCAATCCCGAATTTAAAGGCCACTTCCGTCTTAAATCCTTCTACATCGCGTCCGCTTCCCGGGAAGCCGTGTCCGAGGGACGCGCCGACTATACACCCATCTATCTCCGGGATGTACCGGGTCTGTTCCAGAGCGGACGAATTCCCATACACGTGGCGCTGATACAGGTTTCACCGCCCGATATTCACGGCTACTGTTCGTACGGCATCAGTGTCGATATCACCAAGGCGGCCGCGGAAGCCGCAAATATCGTCATTGCCCAGGTCAATCCCCAGATGCCCCGGGTCTGGGGAAACAGCTTCATCCATGTGAACGACATCGATTACGTGGTGGAGTATGAAGAGCCGCTCCTCGAAAAGTTCCCCGAGCCGCCGGAGGAAGTGCACGAACTCATCGGCCGGCAAGTGGCCAAACTGGTCGAAGACGGCTCCACCATTCACGCCGCTTTTTATACGGCTCCCACCCATGCGCTCCTCGCTCTGAAAGACAAGAAGGATTTAGGCGTGCACACCGATGTACTGCACGACGCGTATCTGGATCTCATCGAAGCGGGCGTCGTCACCAATCGTGAGAAGACCAAGCACAAGGGGCGCATCATTGCCAGCTTTTGCATCGGCTCGAAACGTCTTTACGATTTTGTTCGCGACAACCCACAAGTGCAGCTCCATCCCATCGAGTACGTCAACGATCCTGCGGTGATCGGGGCCAACGACAAGATGGTTTCCATCGTATCCGCCATCCAGGTGGACCTTACGGGACAGGTTTGCGCCGATTCGGCGGGGTATCAGATTCTGAGCGGTATCGGCGGGTACGTGGACTTCATGATGGGGACGCGCATGTCCAAAGGCGGAAAACATATCGTGGCCATTCCTTCTATGAGCAGGGACAAGAAGCGCTCCCGCATTGTCACGCATCTGGACGAAGGAAGCGGCGTCGTACTGACCCGGGGTTCCGTGAAATATGTGGTTACCGAGTTCGGTGCGGCCAATTTGCACGGACTCAGCATACGGGAGCGGGCCATGGCCCTCATCAACATTGCTCATCCGCGGTTCCGGGAGAAGCTGCTGATCGAGGCCAAGCATCTCAAATATGTGTATGAAGACCAGATCATCCAAACCGGCATTGAATTGGCCTATGCGGACCGGTGGGAAATCCGGCAAACCTTCCACGACGACTCGAGAGTGTTCTTCCGGCCGATAAAACCCACGGACGAACGGGCTCTGCAGGAGTTCTTTTACTCCCTCCCCAAGGAGGACATTTATTACCGATTTCTCTCGAATATGAAGGTATTTTCCCACTACGACACCCAGGCCATGTGCAACATCGACTGGGAAGAGGGGGCGGCCATCGTGGGCACCATGGGTGAAATCGGCTCCGAAAGCATCGTGGCCGTGGGACGGTATCTGAAGGAATCGGATTCCGACCTGGCGGAGGTGGATTTCACCGTAAGCCACGAACAACAACGTAAGGGTATCGGCGCTTTTCTGCTGCACTATTTGACGGAAATCGCCAAGGAGCAGGGTGTGGCGGGATTTACAGCCTACGTTCTGTCCTCGAATCGAAAGATGCTGTCCGTGTTTCATCGCACCGGTTATCGCGTTCGCACCCGGACGGAAAACGGCGTCTTTCGGATCTCCTTCCGTTTCGACGAAACCGTGGACCAATGCCTCCTCGATCCGGAGGAGCAGTAAGAACATCGGTTCATATGATTTTGGGGACGGGCCAAGTGGTTCTACCACTCGACTCCTTAAATGAAGCACCAACGGCGGCTGATCCGGCTTCTCGCGCGGAGTGCGTGAAGCCCGTGCAGGGGGTCCGGGAGAACATGGTTCCCCCGGCTTCCCTTGGAGTATTTCTACAACCAGACATCACAGATGAGGCCACCCACCATGATTCCTAAAATATTGACCATTGCAGGCTCCGATTCCGGAGGCGGCGCGGGCATTCAGGCGGACCTGAAAACCATCACCGTACTCGGCGGTTATGGCATGAGCGTTCTGACCGCCCTCACCGCGCAAAACACCGTGGGCGTGACGGGCATACACGAAGTTCCTCCGGACTTCATCGCCGCTCAGATCGACGCCGTTGCCGAGGACATCGGCGTGGACGCCGTCAAAACGGGCATGTTGCTGACTTCGCATATTGTGGAGCTGGTGGCCCGAAAGATCCGAGAGCACGGTATGCCCAATCTCGTGGTGGATCCCGTGATGGTGGCCAAGAGCGGAGACCCGCTGCTCGTGGTCGAAGCCCGGAACGCGTTGAAAAAGCATCTGGTTCCCCTGAGCCGGGTGATCACGCCCAACATACCCGAGGCGGAAATCCTCAGCGGCATGACCATATCCACGATGGCTCACGTGAAGGAGGCGGCCCGCATCATCCACGGTGAGGGAGCCGAAAACGTGGTCATCAAGGGAGGGCACCGCCTCGATCGTCCCGTGGACACGCTTTTCGACGGATCGGACTTTTTTCTCTTCGAAGGGGAACACTACGACACGCCGAATACCCACGGCACGGGATGCACGTTTTCAGCGGTCATCGCCACGGGTCTGGGCACAGGTCTTTCCGTCGAGGAGGCGGTGGCCTGGGCCAAGGAATACATTCAACTGGCCATCCGCTATTCCCTGGATATCGGCGAAGGGCACGGACCCACCAACCATCTGGCCCCCGTGCTCCTCGAGTGGGACAAATCCGAGGCGATCGAGGAGCTGGAAGACGCCTTCGAACGCTTCGAGGAAATGGACGCCGGTTACTTGATCCCCGAAGTCCAGTCCAGCCTGGTGTATGCGCTGCCGCACGCTCGAAGCGCCGACGACGTGGCCGCGTTTCCCGGCCGCATCGTCCGGTTGTATGACGGCGCGGCCGTGCTGGCTCCGCCGGAATTCGGCGTATCCGAGTACATGGCCAAGGTTCTGCTCCGGATCATGAAAGGATTTCCCGAACAACGGTCGGCCATGAACCTGCGGTTCCTACCCCGGGTCATCGACCGGGCCGAAGAGTTGGGGTTTTCCGTGGAAGAGATCGAGGTTTCTCTCGAAGAAGGCGGTTGCTCGGGCGCTCCCCTGATTCGCCTGCTGGAAAGAATGGACCGGCCTCCGGACCTGATCTATCACCGGGGCGCCCACGGCATCGAACCCCAGATCATCCTCATGGCGGAAACTCCGGGACAGGTGATGGATCTCATCGAGGAGCTGGACGTTCGGGACAGCGAGGATCGTGCGTGGTGAGAGGCCGGATCGCCCCAATTGGGGCACGGCGCGCCGCGCCCTTACAACCACAATGTGCAGCCGATACATTGGGTTACGCTGACGGGGCTCGCTAACCCGACCTACGGTCTTGATATTGAAGCAGAGGTGGATACCCGCGTAGGGGCGTATTGCAATACGCCCCTACCCGCCCTGCGTGGGCGGCGCGCAATCTTGGTTGTTCGCGTTGCGAAGCAATAATAGATCCAGCCTCGCCGGGGGAACCGTCTGTCCGTTACAAACGCGGAGGACATTCTTATGGACGCGCATGAATTGTTGAAAAAACATCGCCGAGAAATCCTGCAGGCTGCTGCCAGACACGGGGCGCAGAACGTGCGCGTTTTCGGGTCCGTTGCACGAGGAGAAGCCGACTCTCTAAGCGACATCGACTTTCTGGTGGAATTGGAGCCGGGGCGCACCCTCATGGACCATGCCGCCCTGCAACTTGACCTTCAGGAGATTTTGAACTGTAAAGTGGATGTCGTAAGCGATCGTGGCATTAAACCCAGAATTAGGGAAAGGGTGCTGCGCGAGGCTGTGGCCCTATGAGAGACCCCAGAGAAAGAGTCCACGATATGCTGGAAGCCATCAGGCAGATTGAACGCTACTCTGCGAAATCAAAAGACGAAAAGATCGATGAACTACGTTCGGAATACGACCTTCGAGAGCTGTTGAAGGGTGTTTCCAGGGCAAATATGCAGACCGTTACCACGAAAGCGCCAACTTGGTGCTCCCGGAGCACGACGTCGCCGAAGCGTTTCCCACAAACAAGGCCGTAACTGAAGCGCTTCGTTTAGTAATCCGACCAACGAAATTCTCTAGAGTGGGGAAAAGACCTGGGAGCGAGTCGTAGTTCAGAGGGCAATCATAATGGGAAGCACGTGAATTCGGGGAATATCCACACTGATTTCCGGCCACGCTCCCACATCGGCTCCATCGCCTTTCCCCAAACCGGGGGTACTGCTCAATAATAGAGCAAACCGCTCGCGCCGGCCGCCCAATTTCTGGGCAATATTCTGCCCTTAGCCCTGCCCGGAAGTAAAGCTTGTCTCGACGATGCTTGAACATGTACAAAATCAGAAACTTGGCAAGTAGGTTATACTTTGGGACTGAGCTGGGGCTATACCATATGTAGTATCTGACATCTGCGGCACATCGTCAACAGTGCAACACCCGGATTCGATTGTCAGAACGAGCGAACTGCTCAATTATTGAGCACTGGGTATCCTAAGATTGCTCAATTTCTGCGCAATGTCGAGCCGCCCATCTCGGCCATGATTTCGCGATTTCCGATAAAATTAACCTGTTATTGCATTTGGCACGTAAGCTGCATAAACTCTGTAGTAAAAAATGCGCAACCTTCCGCTCCGGTCCAACAGCCGTATTTCTTTGGATCTCGAGCGAAAGAGGAGCGTACCCCGCTGTTGGCCGACGTCTCCAACGCTGGTGAAAAAGATGCCTTTACAGAAGTCAAGGACGGATAGGGCCTCCTGTTCAGGGAACAACAGCATGAATAACGGGCCGTTTTGTAGGGACGGTTCGCCCTTCGACGGGGTTCAGGATCTACGACGAACCGCCCTTGTTACAGAAATCGATGCGACATAACCGCCGATCCATCCGGTTGTCCGGATACGATTATTCTCGGGCTGGGTTGTATTTTGTGACCATTTGCGCCTGGAACCGGGAATGTCTGTTCGGACATGTGGTGAACGGACAAATGGTTTTAGATGATTCAGGTCGGACTGTTATGAGCCAGTGGTTAAATACACCGGTATTGCGACCTAATGCGGCGTTGGATGAATTCATTGTCATGCCGAATCGGGTGCATGGTATCGTGGTCATTTTGAAACGTGGTAGGGGCGTATTGCAATACGCCCCTACGGGACCTCGGTCGCCCTCGCAAACCATTGGCGCGGTCCTACGCGGATTTAAATCCGCCACCACCAAACAGATCAACGAATCACGAAATACCCCCGGCGGCAGAGTATGGCAGCGCAATTATTACGAACACATCATCCGCAATGATGACGAACTGAACCGCATCCGAGAATACATCGTCGATAACCCTGCGCAATGGGAAACGGATCGGGAAAATCCAAATGTTGTCGTAAAGGCTGATTTTAAACCTGCCCCGCAACTGGCCTGACGATGGAACATAATTCCCAACACGCATTCGTCCGGGATGTCCTGACGACATCCGGTAAATCGCCGCAAGCCGTCAAGGCTCGGGCACTCTTATGCTATCGGACGCATCGAAAGCTTGGGATGACCGCCACTGAGATTCCGGGAGGCTCAAGATCACTCAACCGCCGGCGAGTCGCTTGTCGAGACGGGCTGAACAAATTGAAAAAGGATATCGATTTAGTTTGATTGGAAAATAAAGGTATAAAAGCATGGACGTCCCCATTATTTCCACAACAAGAACGTCTGGCGATATGCTGTGCAATTCTCAAATGTGCTTCCTTGCCGCTTCTAAAGTGAACATGACTGGTTTCATTAATAAAGATATAACGATTCCAAAAATAAAAAGGATTCATTAATGGGACATGAATTTTTAGAGGAAGACATCGACATAGAGGAAGAAGCGGAAGAAGATGATATATCAATAACTTATGATATTGCCACATATCCATCTGACTTTACTCTTTCAGGTATTGCGACAATGTGGTTAGACAAGGATATCACAATACCGGACTTTCAACGAGAGTTTGTTTGGTCCATTCGTCAATCATCACTGTTGATAGATTCTTTTTTAACTGGCCTGCCCGTACCACCCGTTTTCTTTTACATAGACGATGAAAACAGAAATTTGGTCATTGATGGACAACAGCGCATATTGAGTGTTGTATTCTTCTTTGAAGGTTATTTCGGTAAAGAAAGCACGCAAGGAAGGCGCCTTGTCTTTCGACTGACTGGACTTGGAGAGAAAAGTCCATATCATAACAAAAGGTACGAGGATTTAGAAGAATCAGATCAAAGGAAGCTAAGGCAAGCCGTTTTGCGGGCCGTGAACATTCGCCAGTTGAGCCCTGCAGGTGAGGGCACAAGTGCGTATTATATTTTTGAAAGGCTAAATACGGGTGGAACCCCCCTCCGACCTCAAGAGATTCGAAACGTGGTGTTCCGGGGAGAATTCAATCAATTACTAAAGGAAGCCAACAAAAACTCGAACTGGCGCACAATCATAGGGAAGTCATATTTGGACAAACATCAAAAGGATGTAGAACTTTTGCTGAGAGTGTTTTCTTTGGTGGGTACAGCCAAGGATTATGACAAACCGATGAAGGAATTCTTAAACTTTACAATGAGAAAACATCGTAATGGAAGATCAAAAAAAGTAGTGGCATTTTTCGACGTTTTTCCCAAGATGACTAAGATCGTAGCAGATGTGCTTGGTTCAAAACCATTTCATTTAAGAGGCCCATTAAATGTATCTGCTCTTGACGCTGTATTAAGTGTTTTGATTGAAAATCATGACAAAATCGACTCACAAACATTGAAAGACCGATATGCTGAGTTAAAAGAAGATGAATTATTCAATGATGTTACTGGCTATAACACGACAGACACAAAAACCGTTGAGGACAGAATAAGAGTTGTTAGAAAATACCTTCTGGATAACTAAATGTCATACGTTAAACACTTTAAACATGCAGATGATATAGTTAATCATCTAAATGCTGTTATTCCTACGCTAACAGATCCATTGTTACAAGCCAAGTATGTGGGTTTCGTTGCAGTGGCAGCAGTTACTGTATACGAACTGGCAATTAAGAGTGTATTTATTGAGTTCGGAACCAAAAAACATAGGGTGTTCGGTACTTTTACTGAATCCTATTTTGATCGTATAAATGGAAAAATACGACTTCCAACGATCAAAGATGACTATATTAAGAGATTTGGAGAACGTTATAAAAAGCGGTTCGAAAAGAAGTTAGAGAGAATTTCTGAAGACTACTTGCGGAAAAACAAACGTGATATAAAGAGTTCTTATGGGAATCTGATTACTTGGCGTAACGACTTTGCACATGAGGGCAGACTCAGAACGACCGCTACCTACTCAGAGGCCGTCCAGTCTTACGAAGACGGTAAAGAAATAATACGCTGCCTGGCAGAGACTATGAGAAGTTGATACGAGGTAAAATGGAGCCGTTGCTTCATTGTTGACAAACAAGCGACAAACGGACAAACCGGCATCAGAGACGCTGGGCAGGT
The DNA here is from genome assembly GCA_016208165.1 of Deltaproteobacteria bacterium. Lineage (NCBI taxonomy): Bacteria > Pseudomonadati > Myxococcota > Myxococcia > Deltaproteobacteria bacterium. Next base: position 16,194 of record JACQYL010000122.1, on the reverse strand, counting down.
CAAAATCGCATTATTGCGCTCGGCGCTGCATCACATCGCTACCCGAGAAATCCAAGGGCGAGCGATTTTCGAAGATGATAAGGACCGGGAGGGGAGCTGGTCGGTTCCACAAGGCATCCGAAGGTCGCACCTGCTCGTGCCCTGGTGTTATAGCTATTCCGGATACATCGATCCCTGGACGAGAATTGGCGCGACGACTGAATGCAGGCCGCTCGGCTATCTGCCGCCCAGTGAAGAGGGCGGAGGAGGATGACGAGTTGATCGCAGCCGAACGAGCCGTTCGGGAACTGCTTCAGACCGAAATAAGTCAACAATGAAACAACGTTCCCATATATGCCTTTCACGGCGCTCACGGAGCTTTTATGCTCACATATGTTGATGAGGCAGGAGTTTTTGTAGTCCCTTCCAACAAAGACTGGGCGGTCTCTTGTGTGGGAGCACTTACAATCCTCGAGCAGGACGAGGATGAAATATTCGGAAAATTTGAGACAATAAAAGAGGGATGGGGTGGCGACTCGAGCGTTGAATACAAAGGACGTCACTTGAATGAATTCCAAGTTCGTGAAGTGATTGATATGCTGAGTGAATTTTCGGTCATTCTTAATGTTACCGCCATCGATATGGCGACACAGACAGATTCCGCGATCACACGACATAGAATGAATCAAGCGAAAGAAATTGTGAGACGGGTGACAGACGAGCTCCACCCAAATCTGGTGAAAGAGCTACACGAACTCAAGAAAGAATTTGAAGAGTTGTCAAACCAACTATATGTACAGTCCGTTTGTAGCCTAGAGTTGCTTTACAATGTGGTTCAAACGGCAACGATTTATTATGCACAGCGTTCCCCTCAGTCTCTGTCCGATTTTCACTGGCTCGTTGATGCCAAGCACCATGAGATAACGCCGTATGAGAACTTGTGGACGAAGATTATTATGCCAGCTCTGCAGTCCAAATCTCTAAGAGAAACTTTCATTCAAGTAATTGGGGCAGATTACAGTTTCTTCTCGAAGTACTGCTCTGAATCCTCCCAACCTCCTGCTCATTTGAATGAAGCAGTTCGTAGTTCGGGAACTTTTAAGTATGTTAGGATTAATGACATATACAGAAAGAATCTTTCGTTTGAACAGTCCCATGAGAGTTTCGGTGTTCAATTGGCCGACATCTTAACAACAACTATTCGCAGGGCAATGATCGGCAATCTTGGAATAGACGGCTGGATAAAGATTGGCAAGCTGATGGTTGAACCTTTGAGACGCCCATCCGCGATTCAGCTGATTGACATTTCTTCAGAATCTGCTCCGAGCTATGAGGAAGAGAATCCACCGTACTGGCATGTTCTCCCTACACTGGATGCACTCAGAAAGCCGTTGCTGGTCGATATTCAATGAGTCGCTGCGCCCAAACACGTCAACGCAGACCATGCTCAACATCTTGTGCCCACCCATCCTGCCCCAAAAGTCACACATCCTGCTGAAGAGGGTCATAAATAGCAGCTTCAAATTGTCACCAATAGCAAAACGATTATGAAAGAAATGGGAGGAGATTTTCGCTCCCCCCATTTTCAAGTGGTCTTAGTTGTGGATGGCGATTTCAGATGGAAAACTGATTGGGAAATTGGGACCGTCGTCACTGTGACATCGCTTGCAGGCGAATTCGCCGGTGATCCAGGGATAGGCGAACGCGCCGTCCGGCGTGAACTGGTCCGTGGTCGTGAGATCGATTTTTAGAATGTGTGTTCGGATGTCCCCGAGGTCAGGAGCATCCGTCCCGTTCTGGAACGTCTCGATCGCGCTTTTGACCAGGTACGGCATATGGCAATCCACGCATTCAAGGGCGGTCATGCCTCCGCTTGTGATGGTCTTATCCGAGTGACAAGCCGTACAATCCAAGGCGACGCCGGGATCGTCTCCGCTGGTCTCCTGGTAAAGAGTGGTGGCATGCGGTTCATGACAACCGATACACGTCAGTTTGGCCGATTTAAATCCGGGACCGCGCGTGGAACCGGCTGCGGCGTTGTTCGGGTTGATTCCGACCAGCTCGTCATACTGCTCGTGATGGCTGATCAGGCCTCCCCCGGCCTGTATCCGTCCGCCTGGAGAATCGGTTAAGCCCGCGGCATTCTCGTAGGGGCTCTTATACGCAGGATAATCCTTTTCCCCGTCCCGCGTGTGGCATTCGCTGCAGGCGACGGGTTTGCCGTAGCCCATGTCAACCGCAAAGTCGTCGGTGGTTCGAGGTTGCGCGACCCTGGTGATCTGACTCTTGTCCCCGTTGGTCGTGACATGCTTCGATCCGGCGCCGTGACAGGATTCACACTGAATACCGGTGAATTCGAAGGCGCCGTCCATGCCTGGGAGACCGTCCTGGCGGTTTGGGTTGCTCACCTGGTCGTAATGTCGCCATCCGGTGGTGTGGCAGTTACCACAATTGAACGTCAAGTCCACGGAACCGTTTTCATACGAGGAGTAACTTGCATCCCCGAAGTTGTATTGCACCGCATCTCCGGTGACCCTGTACCCGTCCGCGTCGAGGAACCGAACCTTCCATCCGAATCCACCGATGACATAACTGACGTCCGCGTAACTCTCCGGTTTTCCCAGTGAGTTGTCCGTGGCGGGCGTACCGTCCAGATCGTCCGATATGCCTTCCAAGACGCCTGTGATGTCGGTGAAAGGAAACGTGGGTTGCGTCGCGTCGGCGACCTTACTGATTTTGTAAGGATGACCGGTATGCAGGAAGGAGGCGTGCTTTGCGGAATGACACTGGCTGCACGTCGCGCTTCCGACATAGGTGGACGGAGGCGTAGGAAAGAACGCCTTCATCACGTTGAAGCTGAACGAGTTCGCCTGGGGACCCAGCGCACCCGCCGACACAGGGGACACATTGACGGTCCCCGTAGTCGAGCTCGCGAATTCGGTCGACATCTGCTCGGCGCCGTCGCCCAGATTGACGGAGGAAAACGTGTTCCCGGAAATCGTGGACTGAAAGGCCTCAAACGCCTTGGCGTCGAACGTGTACACAATAATCGTCGAGTTTGTCACATAATCCTGCACATACATGCTGAACGTGTTGCCGGCGTCCTTCCAGATGCCTGAGCGGTCCGTCACTCTGGCTTCAAAGGCCCTCTTGATATTGATGTTGGTAGTACTTGGGGGGACTGCCGTATGATCGGTGATCGAGGCCGCGCCTATTGTCTGCGACGTGAAGGTAACGTGAAGACTCAAGGCGTTGCCGGGATCCAGGGAAGGGGCGTCAAAAACGCTGTTGGAAATATTGGACAGAAAGGAGTAGTACGTGTTCGCGTCACGCGTATAGACGACCACGGTGGACTGGCCCTGCTCGTAGTGTTGGATGTAGAAATTGTGTGAAGGAGTGGGGCTGTCGTCCTGCCAGATCCCTTTGTAGTCCGCCCCTTGGGCCAGGGCCGCGACTCCGGTGATACACAAAACCACGAAGAACATTCGGGTTATTTTCCGTCTTACTCTTCCCATGGTTTCTCCTTTAAGGCTGATGCGTTGGCTAGCGATTTCGATATACCTGCGAAACGGCTTGAACGGCCGTTTTGAAGCTTTGCCGGGTTGTTTCGAACTTGCCCGTCAGGACTGAAAGGGGATAGCAGGACGGTGTGCATTCGCGGGAATTCTCAAAGGACGCATCGGAAAGAAAACGAGCGCCTCCGGATCTCTCTTGCGGATATTTCAATGCCGGTCATCTTTAACGTCGGCCCCGTCCGTTCTTTGAGTGTTTCCGGTAAAGGTATGACCAGATTCCGGTTGGATACTATAAGGTTCAAATAACTGTGTCAACATAATTTTGGTTATACCACAAAATGTTAATACGATGACCCCGGAACAACACCTTGAGATGGCCGGATGAACGGAAGCCTCCAAGGTGTCAACCGCTCCGGCACTCTCTTTGAAGGACATCCCTCAAAGCCTGTCCCGGCCCTAAGGCTCCTTCACCAATCAACAGGATCCCTGTGGACCCTCGCTCACCGGAATCGCAAAACGAGTTTCGTTCCTCAGGCCATCCTGCTCGAGCACGGCCGAGCATCTCCTGCACCCAGTGTGTAGATGCCGGTGAGGGAAGCAAGACGGCCCAATCCGCTTTTCCATGGCGTCAAATAACGAGCCATCCTATTGGACGGATCTCGCCAGACGGAATCCCACGGCATTAAAGCGGGTTTCGGGCAGGTCGAAGCCCCGGCCGGCCGAGCGGGAAAAGCGGGAGCGGTGATCGAAGGCGCCGCGCGCAGGACCGCGTCCGTGCCGGACAAGGGTCCCACGGGGTCCTCGACCGCCCCCCGCGGGTACTCTCCGTAACGGTCCTGACACCATTCCCATACGTTGCCGATCATGTCGTATAAACCCCACGCATTGGGCGCTTTTCCTTTGACCGCATGAGTGCCGCAGCTCGGGCACGCCACCTGTTTCTCATCCCAATCCAAGCAGTCGTACCCGCCCGAATAGCTCTTGCAACTGTTGCCGCCGTACCACGCAATCCCATCATCGACTCCGGCTTTGTCCAAGGCGCCGGATCGAGATCGATCGAAACCAATTGTTTGCTGCAGGAAGAGGAGTTAGAATACATATGTTAGTATCGTCTCATCCAAGACAAGATCGGTATCCAGGCTGTTCCTCTGACGGCCGCGCTTGGGAAAGGAGCCATTGTGATCGCAAAGGACGATGCACTCCAGAGGGTGGTGCTCGAGGTTCAAGGCATGACCTGAATGGGTTGAGTGCCCAAGGTCACACGGGCTCTGGAAGAGCTCCCCGGAGTGGAGGAAGTGGTGGTCCGGTTTCCGGGCCGCCGGGCCGAAGTCCTGTATCATCCGGATGAAATCAGTTTGCAGCGGATGTGCAGCCATATGGCTGAATCGGGTTACAAGGCCGAACCAACCGCGGATTCCGAGCATCCGCAGCGCATACTTGAGCCCGGACACGGGGATGTGGTCTGTTACTGTTTCGGGTACACACGTTCGGACATCGAGGAAGACTTCCGGCGGCACGCCCGATCTACGATCGCCGAGCGCATCGCATCGAGCAAAAAACAGGGCATGTGCCAATGCAAGGAAAAAAATCCCCGGGCACGCTGATGCCTGCCCGATGTCCACCGGGTCGTGGACAGGATGAGAAAACAGGTCGGGGATGAGCTTTCATAGTACCTTCCGGTCTCCGGACGCTTCGGGTTCGTTGCGATGCCATTCATGAGCGCGGGCTTGAATGCTTGCCACCTTCCCTCTCAATCTTCACTAAATCTTAACGGAACGGTCAAGCTTCCGCCACAACCTCAATTCAAACTCCGTGCGTTATGGGATGGAATTTCCACACGGGCGATTCTCGAATCGCCCCTACGTCAAACTCCGTGCGTTATGGGATGGAATTACTTCCAGCTGCACGCGACTTCAGCACCCCGTTTCGAGGGAAATGCTCATGGACAAGATACGAGTGCTCTTCATCTGCACGCATAATTCAGGCCGAAGCCAGATGGCGGAAGCCTTTATGAACGCTCTGGCCGGAGACCGCTTTCACGCGGAAAGCGCCGGGCTGGAGCCTAAACCCATTCAGCCGTTGGTCATCCAGGCCATGAAGGAAGTAGGCATCGACATCAGCCGTAGCCAAAGTAAGAGCGCATTCCGGTTCTTCAAAGAAGGCCGGACCTACAGTTACGTCATTACCGTGTGCGAAAACGAAGTGGAAGACAAGTGTCCCACGTTTCCGGGAATCCAGAGGAGAATCTTCAGCGGGTTCGACGATCCCTCCAAATTCGAAGGTACGGACGAGGAAAAATTGGAAAAAATCCGTAGGGTAAGGGATCAGATCAAAGCCCGCGTGGAAGAGTGGATCGGGAATCTGCGATAAAAACCGTCCCCGATCACATGAAGCAACCATAAGGCGCTACCCCTTAAGTCATAACCGTGCCAGTAACCTCCCCGGCCGGGACGCTACGTCCAACGCAAAAGAAGACAAAGGAATCGATAGGGGCCGGAACTGCGCATTGATTTGGGCCGCCCCTCCCCCGCAAACGCTTATCGGAACAGATGGTTGGCGATGACCACGCGCTGAATTTCGGAGGTGCCTTCGTATATGGTGAACACCCTCGCGTCACGGTAGAATCGTTCCACCGGGAAGTCCTGGATGTAGCCGTAGCCGCCATGCACCTGAACCGCTTTGTACACTACGCGGTTGACCATTTCCGAAGCGAACAGTTTGGCCATGGAGGCTTCGATCGAGAACCGGACGCCCTGATCTTTCAGAGAGGCGGCGTTTAGGGCCATGAGCCGCGCCGCTTCGATCTCGACGGCCATGTCCGCCATCATCCAGCGCAGTCCCTGGAATTCGGCGATGGGGTGTCCAAACTGCTCCCGCTCCTTGGCGTACTGGACCGACGCGTCCAGGGCGGCCTGCGCCACTCCGACGGATTGGCAGGCGATACCGATGCGGCCGCAGTCCAGTGTGGTCATGGCAATGATGAAGCCCTCTCCTTCCCGGCCCAGCAGGTTTTTTCCGGGAACCCGGCAGTCCTCGAAGATCAGCTCCGCGGTATCCGACGCCCGCAAGCCCATTTTTTCCTCGATCTTCCCTACCCGAAAGCCCGGAGCGCCCTTGTCCACGATCAGTGCGCTGATGCCTCTATGTTTCCGGCTTTTGTCCGTTACGACCGTGACAATGGTGATCCCGGAGTTGAGGCCCGTGGTGATGAACTGCTTGGATCCGTTGAGAATCCAGTCGTCGCCGTCCCTGGTGGCGGACGTTTTCTGGCTGGATGGATCCGAGCCGGCCCCCGCCTCGGTCAGGGCAAAAGACCCTATGATGTCTCCGGAGGTGAGCCTGGTGAGATAGTTCTGCTTGATTTCGTCGGAACCGTATCGAAGGGTGGCTTCGCACACGATGGAATTGTGGACGCTCATGATGACGGCCGTGGATGCGCACGCATAGGCGATCTCGGTGAGGGCCAGGGCGTAGCTCACCGTGTCCACTCCCGCGCCGCCGTAACTGGATCATCCGCTGTTCTTCCGTGAGCGTCAAAGCCATAACTCCTCCGTGCTGTGTTCGGGCTTTCGGGACAGGGATCGGTTCACGGTGTATACAGAACGACTAGAAGTTCGCATTCCTTGTCTCCGGGATTTCGCAACTTATGGACAACGGACGAATTGAAATGCAGGCTTGCGCCTTCGCTCATGTGGTTCAGGTTTTCGCCCACGGAAACTTCCACTTCCCCTTTGAGCACGTAAATGAACTCCTCCCCCTCGTGCTGGTACGAAACGCCTTTGTGATGGGATCCGGCGTCGATCATCACGCGAAAGGCTTTGAGGTGCTTGTCCGCCGAATCCAAGGTCAGCATGCTGTAGGAGTAGTCTTCCGTTCGTTTTCGGACCTCTTCTCTGCGCTTGATCTCGGCGGCGGCCTCCTCTTCCTCATCTCTGAGCAGATAGCCGCTTTCCACGCCCAACGCCCGGGATATCCTGAGCAGTGCGGCCACAGGAGGAATCCGTTGCTCGTTTTCAATTTCAAGCAGGAAGCCGGCGGCGAGTCCCGTCTCGTTGGCCAAGGTTTCGAGGGACAATCCTTTTTCTTCCCGGAGCCGTTTCAATCGAGCGCCCAGTGGTCGGTATTTCTTTTTAGCCATGGAAGGGTTCTCCTCATTGCCGGTATCGTTTCGAGAGGCCGTTTTCCGCTCAAGCCTATCGATCCATGAGCTGCTGAACGAGCCTGTCGCATACCGTGTAGGGATCCGATGTGCGTGCGACCAGTTCGTCCACCATCCGGTCCAGTTCGCCCGATTTCTCGATGTCTCCAAGAAGCCGTTCGAGGATGGCCAGCTTCACCTGGTCCAGGAGTTCCGTCCGGAATTTCGAACGAAGGCGCCGGTTCAGCTTTTTCCGGTCGTTGTCATACAGGTAGCGTCTGTGGTTTTCGATCTCGGTCATGAGCCGGTCTATTCCCGTATTGGTCACGGCCTCGGTCTTGATGACGGGAGGCCTCCATCCTTCATCTCTAAGGTGGCGGCCCTCCATCTCGAGCATCATGTTCAGTTCCTGCAAGGTGCGGTCCGCGCCCTGGCGCTCGCATTTGTTGATCACGAACAGGTCGCCCACCTCGAGAATGCCCGCCTTGATGGCCTGGATGTCGTCCCCCATGCCCGGAACTACGGTAATGATGGTGGTATGAGCGGTGGCCACCACTTCGATTTCGTCCTGGCCGACTCCCACGGTTTCCACCAGCACGACGTCCTTACCCATGGCGTCCAACACATCGATCGCGCTTCGTGTGGATTGGCTCAACCCTCCGAAATGACCGCGTGTAGCCATGCTCCGAATGAACACACCTTCGTCCGTGCAGTGACGCTGCATGCGGATCCGGTCGCCAAGGATGGCCCCTCCGGTAAACGGGCTGGTGGGATCCACGGCCAACACGCCCACCGTTTTACCTAGCTTTCGCAACTGATCCACCATGCGGTCCACGAGCGTGCTCTTTCCCACGCCCGGAGCGCCTGTGACACCGATTACATAGGCCCTGCCGGTGCTCGGATAAAGGGCCTTGAGCAGATCCCGGGCCTCGGGTTGGCGGTCGTCAATAGCTCTAATGATTCGGGCCGCGGCCCTTACGTCGCCGTCGAGCAGACGGCGTACCAGATCGTTCATCTACCTCTCCGATCTTGCTTCCTTCTTGATCCATTCAATCAGGGCGTCCGGGACCCGGTCCGGCGGAAAAACGGCGCGCAGGCCGGCGGGCGGACCCGACTGCTTGAACGAACCCACGCCCAGCAGGGGGATATCCGGGACATTCCCACAGCTCTGAAAGGTCTTTAAACCCGAAAGCGCCTGGGCGCGCTCGTCCGACACGTCCGAAAGGACCAGGACCACCGCGTCCGCGTCCTCCTGGATGGCCGCGCAGCACAGGGCGACGACGTCCGAGGTTGCGCCCATGTAAATGACTTCGATCCCGGAATCCCGGAGCGCGCCGGCCACTTGGTGACCTTGGTCGCCCTGTTCACTGCACTCTGCAACTATAATTCTGTAACGCGCCAAAACGGTTGTAGTCCCTTTACTGTTGAATGTCCGCGGCGAACGTTTTGGCAAACAATCCGGCTCACGAGTCCCCAAACAGCCGGTTGAAAAAGCCGGGTTCTCACAGGCCGTTGAAAAACGATGAGATGCAAGGCGCGCAAATCCCGAGGAATGAGACGTACATAGAGTACGTCGCAGTGACGAGGGATGAAGCGCAACGCCGCAGATCGCGTTTTTCAACGGCCTGTTAACGATTGGGGTCCCGACTAGAGGGACCCCTCGAACCAATCGTGCAGGCCCTGTCCCCTTCCGGAAGACCCGGAAGCGGACAGCGCAACGCCGGTCTATTTGCTTTTAAGCAGGGTGTTGGCGATGACCAGCCTCATGATTTCGTTGGTGCCTTCATAGATCTGGCAGATCTTGGCGTCCCGCATATGCCGTTCCATCGCGTATTCCTGACAATATCCGTATCCGCCTAAAATCTGAACGCCTTCCACGGCGGCGTTCATTGCGGCATCCGAAGCGAACATCTTTGCCATGGCCGCGGCCCTCTCGAACGGCTTATGCTGGTCCTCGAGATTGGCCGCTTTGAGGGTCAGAAGTTCCGCGGCATCGATCTGGGTGACCATGTCCGCCAGTTTCCATTGGATCGCCTGGAAGCTCGATATGGGCTTGCCGAACTGTTCGCGGGTTTTGGCATATTCAACGGCTTCCTCGAGAACGGCTCGACCGATGCCGATGGCCTGAGCGGCTATGCCCACGCGCCCCCCGTCAAGGGTGGTAAGCATCTGTTTGAAGCCGCCTCCCGCTGAGCCGAGCAAAGCGTCTTTGGGAACGAACGCATTGTCAAAAATCATTTCCGCGGTGCCGGACGCTTTGATGCCCATTTTCTCCTCGACCCTGCCCACGGAAAACCCTTTGATCTCCTTCAGGTTTACCACAAAGCTGCTGATGCCCCGGTATCCCTTGCCTTTGTCCGTAACAGCGGCCAGCACGCAGTAGGAAGCCACGTTGCCGCTGGTAATGAACCGCTTTGTCCCGTTGATGACCCAGCCGTCGGACACCTCTTCGGCATTGGTCCGCATGCTGGCCGGATCCGATCCCGCGTTGGCCTCGGTGAGGCCGTAACAACCGATCTTCTCACCGGAAGCCACGGGATACAGGTATTTTTCCTTCTGCTCGTGACTGCCGTACGCCATAACCGGAAAACAGTAGAGCGAATTGTTCACGCTCATGATCACGCCCGTCGATGCGCAGGCCTTCGAAATCTCGATGAGGGCCACAACATAGCTGACATTGTCCATGCCGCCGCCGCCGTATTGCTCTGGAACGGCAATACCCATGAACTTGAGCTCTCCCAATTTACTGCAGATTTCTCCAGGGTGTTTATGGGTCCGGTCCAGCTCGGCGGCAACCGGGCGTATTTCGGTCTCGGCGAACCGACGCGCCATCTCCTGAACCATCTTCTGTTCTTCAGTGAGTTCGAAATCCATGGGATCTCCGTATGTTACAATGTACCTTTGAACACGGCGGGACGCTTTTCAAGAAAGGCACTCATGCCTTCCTTCTGGTCCTCGCTCGAAAAACAAGTGGCAAAGGATTCCACTTCGTACGCCATCGCGTTTCTGACGTCCATGTCAAAGCCACGATCGATGGAATGTTTGATCGCCCGGAGAGCCACGCGGCCCTTGGAAGCCATCAGTTTTGCCGTCTTTATGACTTCGGTCATGAGGCCGTCCGCGGGAAAGACTTTGTTGATGAGACCGATGGCCTTGGCTTCATCCGCCTTGATGACGGCGCCGGTAAGGCACAACTCTTTGGCCATGGGTTTTCCCACAAGACGCGTCAGACGCTGGGTGCCCCCCCAACCGGGTATGACTCCGAGATTGATCTCGGGCTGACCGAATTTGGATCGGTCCGACGCATAGATGAAATCGCAGCTCATGGCGATCTCGAGGCCTCCACCCAGGGCAAAGCCGTTTACGGCCGCTATCGTAGGAGTGTGGAGGAATTGAAGTTTGAACAGGACGTCCTGGCCCGCGGCGGCGAAACGCTTGGCCTCGACGGGGGTCAATGAAACCATGGACTTGATGTCCGCGCCGGCTACGAAGGCTTTGCCTCCGGCGCCGGTGAGCACGAGGGCCTTAATTTCAGGATCCGCTGCGACCGCGTCCAAAGCCTGGTCCAGTTCGCTGACCACTTGCTGATTGATGGCGTTCAACACGTCCGGGCGATTGAACGTAATTATGGCAATATTTTCGTCTTTCTCGAACAACAGGGTCTCGTAGCTCATCTAGGGGTACCTCCGGATGACTGGTTGATATCAGTGTGAATACATGAAAGACGGCTCCGCATATAGGGCGGTTTACACGCCTGCATCGTGACCATATTTTGGTACCGATGTCAAATGTTTTGACCATGGGCGGAAAGGTTCGAGGATCGAAAACGGATTTGAGCGGCGCCTTGTCGTACCCGGGGCGTTTATGACAGCGGAGGGGCTACGAAACGGGTTTGAATTGTGAACACATTTGGTCCGAACCGCCGGAACATTCGACCGATTTCCCTCTCTCCAATGCCGGAAAAAGCATGGTTCTCCACCTTCGCTTTTTTACTTGATCGGAACAGACAAACAACGTATGTTGTCTACTCGCGGGCGGTTCAAACGTCCGGCGAGGCTGCCCTGGAAAACCGGTAAGGAATAGACTCCTTTTTTATGGTCGATGAACTAAGCAGAGCACTCATTCCTTCGGACGATCTGAACATGCCGCATGATCGGTCGATCGAGGCGGTAGCGCAGGGAGACTGGTATTGGCCCCCAGAGAAATAGTATCTGCGATTGAAAACCAAGAACTCCTGAAGAAAAGGCATGAGCAGATTGTCGGTGCGGCCAGTAAGCTTTTTGCGGAAAAAGGCTTCCACAGGACGACTATGAGGGAGATCTCCAAGGCATGCAAAATAGAACTTTCTCAGTTGTATCAATATATCTCTTCGAAGGACGACATCTTATATTTATATTACATGAGGATTTATGAGCTAATTGGAGAATATATCCGATCATTGCTATATTTTGATGAGGAAGATCCCGTTGGGCAGCTCAAAGGTTATGTACGATCCATGCTGGAATGCGTAGAAGACCACGAACGTGAGTTCCTTACCATGTATACGGAAAGCCGGCATTTGGAGCACGAATCCCTCATTGATGTGTTAAGCTTGGAACACAATAGTGTCACGTACTTAGAGGCATTTATCCGCAAAGGAAAAGAGAAGGGCATTTTCAAAATCAACGACTGCACAATGACTGCAAATTTCATAACACATCTACTAATGACTAAGCCGTTGAGGGGGTGGAATTTCAGAAAAGAACGTAGTTTCGGCCAATTCGCCGAATCACTCATAGAATTTATTCTTGACGCTTTAGGAGTCGAGAAGGATAGAAGGTGACTTTTCATCCGGGCAGCGCCATGCTGTCGAACATCGGTGTTATACAGGTAAACCACGGTTTTTCCGGATTGACATGCTTGAAACCGGACAGACGCGCATGTGCGGAACAATAGCTTCAACAACTGGGCCGGTGGAAAATGTCCTCTACTCCCATCCGAAGGTATTGGAAGCAGCTGTTGTTGGGGTGCCTGACAAGGTTTACGGCGAACAAGTGAAGGCCGCGTTGGTGCTGAAGCCCGAAGAAGTTGCCACGGAGAAAGAAATCCGAGAGTTTTGTTCAAGGGAACTGGCGGATTACAAGGTCCCCAAATACGTACAGTTTGTGGATGGACTTCCACGAAACCCCGGGGGAAAGGTTGTAAAATCGCGTTTGCGGGAAGCTTCCCAAAGGGCCGTCTAGCGATAGGGCCTTTCGGAAGCACCCGGAGACCTTTGCTCCGTGCGGCTTTCCAAAGTACTGACTTTGCTTGAATCCACAGCCGGACGGCCGGTCAAGCCCATTGTTTTCTTACAGGAGTGGGAAATGGGAGAAAATGTGTTTCGACGATTACAGGAACAGCTTGATCAGTACTCGATCGGTTTTCCCGCCTCGGAATCCGGCATCGAAATCGAGTTGCTGAAAGAGATGTTCACCGAAGAGGAGGCCGCCATGTTCACTGCACTGACGGCTGAACTCGAGACACCCGAATCGGTGGCGGGCAGGCTGTGCCGGCCGATTGAAGAGGTAGCGGATCGGCTCGAGGATATGGCCGGGAAAGGGCTCTTGTTCCGCACACGGCAGGGGACTTCAACAGCCTACAGCGCCATACCGTTCATCCACGGTCTGCTTGAATTCCAGATCGACCGCTCGGACAAGGACGTAAAAAAAATAGTCAAAATTGCGGGACGATATATCAATGAGAAGTTGAAGCATAACATGGCGGAAGGATCGGATCTTTTCCTGCGAACCGTTCCTGTTCACCGTTCCATAGCCGCCATGTCTCATGTGGCCCCTTATGAGGACGCCCGCGAAATACTCCGAAACGAAGAAACCATCGTCCTTACGGATTGCGCTTGCAGAAAGCAGAAATCCTATTTTGGAAAGGATTGTGGGAAGCCGCTGGAGGTCTGTTTCATGTTCGGGCCCATGGGGGAATACTATGTAGAAAACGGCCTCGGACGAAAGATCGATTTGAAGGAGGCCCTGGATGTCCTGGAGAAGGCCCATGATGCGGGCCTGATCACTCAACCGGCTGCGGCGATGAAGCCGTTCACCATGTGCAACTGCTGCGTGGACTGCTGCGGGTTTCTCCGGGCCGCCAGCAAACATCCCAACCCGGCGGACCTGGTTTTCTCCAATCATGTCGTAAGGGTGGACCAGAACCGGTGCACCGGCTGCGAGACATGCCTGGCTCGCTGCGGCATGGGCGCGGTACGGATGAATGCCGACGGCGTGGCGGAGACGGAACCGGCTCGGTGTATCGGGTGTGGACTCTGCGTAAGCACCTGCCCGGAAGGCGCCAGAGAGCTCATACCCAAACCCGGCGGGAAACATCGCACACCCCCGGCGGACACGCCTTCACAGATGAGGGCCATGGCCAAAAAAAGGGGCATTACCCGGACGGACCCCTCGCGAATCGTGTCGTTTGGTTTTTGATGGACGCCGTTCGCTGATAGCAACCGTCCACGGGACTGAAGGTCCATGATATCTTTTCCGAACGACCGGTCCAAACACCCTGAGTCTGGAGCATCTTCTATGAAATATGTCTGCATTAAGCTCGAGTTCGCCGGAAACATCGCCATTCTGACTCTCAACAAGCCGGAAGCTCTGAATGCCGTATCGTTCGAGATGCTCCGGGAACTTGCGGATGGGATGGAACAGATCGAGAGCCGCGCGGACGAGATTCGCTGTCTGCTGTTCACCGGGGCCGGGCGCGGATTCTGCTCCGGAGCGGACATAACCGGCTTTACGGATTACATGACGGCCGGTAATGAGCGTGATATCGGAGAACCGCTTGAAACATGGTATAATCCGTTATTTCTCCGGCTGAGAGATCTCGGGATGCCCATTATAACGGCGGTCAACGGACCCGCGGCGGGAGTGGGCATGAGCCTGGCGCTCATGGGCGATCTTGTCCTCGCAGCCCGCTCCTGTTATTTCCTGCAGGCCTTCAGCCGCGTCGGCCTGATTCCGGACGGAGGCGCCACCTATCTCCTTCCCCGCCTGGTGGGCCGGGCGCGCGCCATGGAACTGTCCATGCTTGCGGAGAAACTGCCGGCCGAGACGGCCCTTCAATGGGGCCTCATCAACCGCGTCTACGATGACGAACAGCTCATGCCCGAAGCCCTTAAAATGGCAAAGAGATTGTCCGAAGGGCCCACCGCGACGTATCGGCTTCTGCGCAAAGCCTATTGGCGGAGTCTGGAAAATACGTACGGGGAACAGCTCGATCTCGAACGCATACTCCAGAAAGATGCGGGACGGACCGAAGACTTCATCGAGGGCTCGTTGGCGTTTCTCGAGCGGAGACCGGCGCGGTTCAAGGGAAGATGAGAGCGAAGCCTCAGACGAATGTGCTCCCGACGGAGAACGCATTTATGGACACCGCACCGGGGCGCCTTTCTCGGAAACGCGGATACGTTTGTCCATACTCCGGCGAAGCGGTTCGGTTCACTTCGAGTTCGTAGCGCCCTAATCCGAAGCTGGCCGCCTTGCCCACATGAAGTTCCTCGCCTACTTCGAGAAGAGACAGATACTCGGGAGGTACTTCGGAGAATGTGACGGCTCCGGTGATTCCTCCCAGGAACACTTTTTCGGTGTGCTTTCGAGAGCACGTAGGCCAGTCTTTCCACCGAACGTCTCGATGAACGGCGCGGACGCCCTTCGCCTGGCTGATGCAGTTTCCGAAGTTGAAACTCCCGGCGTCCAAAGAGCAATGGAATTGGGCCATGGCCGAGACGCGGCGCAGCAGGTTGCGGACGATATGGTGAAATTCAACATTGGACACGAACTTGCCCGTGTATTTGAGTCGGAGCGGAGTCAGAAAGTTGAGTCGGACATCGGACCCTGACCCTTCTCCGGACATTCCCCTCCTGAGCGCATGAAGTCCCTTCCAGCGGCCGGATCCATCGGACCGGACCGCAGCCGGTTCCATTTCGAATCGTCCGACGGGCCGGACTTCTTCTAGAATGCAGCGACCTCTCTCCTGTCCGAGACCGAGCTTGCCCATCAGCTCCAAGGCGTCCGTCACTCGTCGGACATAATATCCGGCCCGGCCGATCAAGACCAGCTCGCCTCCGATGGCCTCTCCCGCATCATAGGTTCCTTTTTCTTCCCGGGGCGCGCGCATCACAAAGGGATGGGGCACGCAAGGGTATGCCCTAGGTGGGTTGAAACCGTTACGGGGATACCGCGTTTCAAATACGTAGTAATAAACGCAATCGTATTTGGACCTGCAATGGGTGCAGGCGAACCGCTCTCCGCGGCAGGAAATTCTTCTCAAAGCATTACCGAAAGCCCCCCGCAGGACCGCTCCCTCAAAACCGAGCAGGCAGACTGCCTCCTTGCATCTGAACCGGTATCGAAGTCGCCGGATTGAGATTTGCTTCCAGAAAGGCACCCGAAGTTTGACACTTGGCGGCCGATAAATCTATCATAACATATTGGAATCTGGATCAAAGTTGGATTTTGTCGTGTCGGATATGTAGTGTATAATTAAACCATTAATATATTGACATAATGTGCTTAATAATGTATTATG
>JACQYL010000121.1:7962-25196 GCA_016208165.1 Deltaproteobacteria bacterium | reverse complement strand
TACTGAGATCGCGCCCATGCTATCCTTGAGAGGTCGGAGGCATTCTTTATGTTTTCAAAGAGCAAAAGACATCAAAATTTCGGAATTCCGCCTTGACTCTCAAGACGGTATCTACAAACCCTACGGCCGGCATGGTCGGCGCAGCGGCACCCGCGGGAAGCTATGAGGCGCGTCGGAGGTCGTCCGTAGGTTGGGTTGAGCACGGCGAAACCCAACAATTCAAGGCACATCGCAGCCGTGTTGGGTTACGCTCGCTAACGCGACCCACGAGACCGAGCGACATAGGCCGAGCCCATTCGGGTTGATGCGGGGATGGACGGAAAGCAGGTTGGGTTGAGGAACGAAACCCAACAATTTCAATGCGTTGGGTTACGTTCGCGTTGCTCGCTAACCCAACCTTGTCACCGGAGTTATAAGGGAAGTGAAAAAACCCGCGCCGATCAAGATTCTGGTCTGGTAATGAAATCCCCCAAGCACATCCGAGCCTTTCTATGCAGACCTGGAGGCTGTTAGACACGCCGCCCATGACGGCCCATGAAAACATGGCCCTCGACGATACGCTTCTCGAGCTGAAAGGCAAGGGCGAAACGCCCAACACCATCCGTTTTCTACAGTTCTCCCCCAGAGCCGTTCTGGTAGGCTATCACCAGTCCATCGAGGAGGAGGTCCGGACCGGGTACTGTCTGTCGAACGGGATACACATGAACCGACGAATCACGGGCGGCGGCGCCATTTTCTTTGATGAGAATCAGTTGGGATGGGAAGTGATCTGCGAAAAGGCGTTTTTCAACGTGGAAGTCCCCAACAGGACGCTCTTCAGGAAACTCTGCGATCCGGTGGTGACCGCTCTCGATGTGTTGGGCCTGCGGGCCGCTTTTCGTCCCCGTAACGATATCGAAATATCGGGCCGGAAGATCTCAGGCACGGGAGGCACCGAATCCGAAGACGCGTTCCTTTTTCAAGGCACCATGCTGGTGGATTTTGATGTTGAAACCATGCTCAGGAGCCTCAGGATTCCGGTGGAAAAGCTCAAGGCAAAGGAGATCGATTCCATAAAGGATCGGGTGACCTGTCTTAAATGGGAATTGGGGTACGTACCTTCTCTCGAGGATATCAAACAGGCGATTCGAACCGGCTTCGAAAAACATCTGGGCGTCGCTCTCGAGCCGGGCGGGCTGACGGACTCGGAGAAGCGGCTCTTCGAAAGAAAAGTCGACTACTACGCGTCTTCGGAATGGATACATCTCGTTCGTTCGAGGCACGCCAAACAGGAAGTGGTCCAGGCCGCCTATAAAGCGGACGGCGGTATGGTGCGCGTAAGCCTGCTGGTGGACCTGGCCGGCAAACGGATAAAGGACGCATACATCACCGGGGATTTCCTGTCCTTTCCCACACGCGCGCTGTTCGACATGGAGGCGGTGCTCAGGGGCGCGAGGCTGGATCGTGATCATATCCATGGGATCCTCCAGGGCTTTTTTGCGGATCGAATCCGGATACCCGGCATGCGGTGCGAGGATTTCCTCAAACCGATCGATCTGGCCCTCGAGAAAACGGCCATCTCGAGACACGGTATTCCCCTCGACCACTGCAACCTGATTTCGGTCACCAACGGATCCTTCGACCAGGTCCTCCGCCAAAAGCCGTCGGTTTTGCTCCTGCCTTACTGTTCCAAGGATCTTTCCTGTAACCTGAGATACGAAAAAGAGTGCAATGCCTGTGGCAAGTGCTCCGTAGGACCGGCATGTGACCTGGCCAAGTCGAGAAACATGGAGGTGGTTTGCATCGTCAGTTTCGAAGATTTGATGCAGGAACTCTCCAATATGAAGAGCGCCGGAGTTTCAGCTTTTATTGGTTGTTGTTGCCAACCGTTTTTCACCAAACACGTGGACGACTTCGAACGTCTGGGTCTGCCCGGGATTTTCCTCGATATAGACGACACCACCTGCTACGAACTGGACCAGGCAAAAGAGGCGTACGCCGGGAAATTCTCCAGCCAGACCCAAGTCAACCTCGGCCTGCTCGAGGAAGTGCTCAACGCCATGGCGGCTTGACTGTGTCTTGTAATTGATTTTTATAAGATTTCTTGGGGAACCCTTTTGGAAAATCCCGCCGCGGCGGGACAAACCCTTCCCAAAACTTTCTGCGCGGGTTGCGCCGCTGTCGCGTCGCAACCGGAGCTGGTGGAGTCATCGAAAAAGGCGCAAACCTCATGAACCCGAAAATTACGGAAACCGATGTTCTCGTGGTGGGAGCGGGACCGGCAGGGTGTTCGGCCGCGCGCGCAGCCGTCCGGGAGGGAGCGCGGGTGCTGGTGGTCGAACGTCGTTCCAAGGTGGGCCTGCCCGTTCGATGCGCCGAGCTGATTCCTGCGCCTCTTCTGAAAGAAGTGGATGTCGGACGGGATTACGTGGTTCAACGAGTGCGAGGGTTAAGGACCGTCCTTCAAAACGGAGAAGAAACGGAAACGCGGGCCCCGGGGTTCACCATACGGCGTGATGTGTTCGATCAGGCGCTGGCTAGAGCCGCCGCCGGGGCCGGGGCGGAATTCATGCTCGCCACTAGCGCGGTGTCCCGGAAGAACGCTGAAGTGCTCCTGAAGAACAACGGGAGGCTGTTCGAGGTCAGGGCCAAGGTGATCGTCGGGGCGGACGGTCCTCATTCCCGCGTGGCCCGATGGATCGGATCCGAAAACCGTCATCGGATTCCCGCCGTCCAAATAACGGCGCCCCTAGTGAGTCCCCTCGAGTTCGGCGAGGTCTACTTTCATAGCGAAATCCGGGGCGGCTATGGATGGCTGTTCCCCAAAGGGTCTGAAGCCAACGTGGGCCTGGGTATGATTCCGGGAGGGGACGGCCGGCCGTCCCTTAGGGTAGTGCTTGAGGGATTTCTGGGCCGGCTGATAAAAGCCAAGAAGATCC
The DNA here is from genome assembly GCA_016208165.1 of Deltaproteobacteria bacterium. Classification (NCBI taxonomy): domain Bacteria; kingdom Pseudomonadati; phylum Myxococcota; class Myxococcia; species Deltaproteobacteria bacterium. The sequence continues at coordinate 22,278 of JACQYL010000121.1, read as the reverse complement.
AGGAGAAGGTCCTGGGCGGAACCGCGGGATGGGTTCCCGCGGAACCCATCAGGGCGATAACACGGGACAACGTTCTTCTCGCCGGCGACGCGGCGGGTCAGACGCACCCCATCACGGGCGCCGGCGTATTCCAGGCCGTGACCTGCGGGAGCATGGCCGGTGTTCACGCCGCGCGGGCGGCCGAAGCGGGGGACCTGACACTGCTGTCCCGATATGAACAAGAGTGGCTGAGTCTCTTCGGGCACAGCCACCAAAGGGCTGTCGAGAGGCGGCGACGGCTCGAGAACGAATGGTTTAGATTGGACGAGATCATCAAGCACTGCTGGATCGCATTCAGAGAATACTACAGCGAGGTCAACGGCGAATCATAGGGCCTAGCGGCCGATGAGCCAAGGCTATACGGAAACGAGAGAGAAATGCCCACTGAAGACGCGCACAATTTCGAGAGCCCTCATGCCGTGAGGATGAGTCTGGCGGCCGCCATGACGCTCGGCTACAAAAAAGGACTCTTCTACCGGAACGCCAGACTCTATTGCATCAACCTGTTGCTCACCTATCGTCAGGGATGTGCGGCCAAATGTGCTTACTGCGGCCTGTCGAGTCATCGTCGCGGCACGTACGAGGGGAAAAGCTTCATACGCGTGCCCTGGCCCATGTATCCGGTGGACGATATCCTGGAACGCATCTCCGAACGACAGGAGAGGGTCAAGAGAATCTGTATTTCCATGATCACCCACAAACGTGCGGTCCAGGATACGAAGGACGTGTGCCGGCGTTTGAGATCCGCCTTCGACATCCCGGTTTCCCTGCTGATCTCGCCTTCCATTGTCGGGTACGACGATCTTGTGGATTTCAAAGCCGCCGGGGCGGACAAGATCGGTGTGGCCATCGATACGGCGACGCCCGACCTGTTCGACCGATTCCGGGGATCTGGGGTTGGAGGGCCGCACAAATGGGACAGGTACTGGCAGTGTTTGACCGAGGCGCTTAGCGTGTTCGGAGAGGGTCATGCGGGCTCCCACTTCATGGTGGGCATGGGCGAAACCGAAGAGCAGATGTGCGCAGCCCTGCAGCGGGTCCGGGACGCAGGGGGTAGGACCCATCTGTTTTCGTTCTTCCCGGAACCGGATTCCAAAATGGCCGGGCATGAACCGCCTCCCCTGGATCAGTACCGTCGGATACAACTGGCTCGCTACCTGATCGACGGGGGACTCTTCCGGGCGGACAAGTTCGGTTATGACGGGAAAGGCCGCATCAGGGATTTTGGGCTTTTGCCGCGGGAACTCGACGAGGTCGTTGATTCGGGGGCGCCTTTTCGGACGAGCGGTTGCGAGGGATACGATGGGCAGGTGGCCTGCAACCGGCCCTTTGCCAACTCGCGGCCCGGCCCTCTCATGCGGAATTACCCCTTTCCGCCCATCCGGGAAGACGTTCTGCGGATCCGCGAGCAGCTCGGCTCGGCGGCAGGCGAGGGCTTGGAGAGGGAGGAGTGAGAAGCGTATCTTAGGGATCAGGGGGAAAATCGCCCGGCTGCAAAGTAACCCATACCCGTTTTCGGATCTTACCGGCGATCTCCAAAGCCTCCTCACAGATTGCGGTTTCGGGTTCCATGTACGGCAATGCCGTGTAGACCGGGTATTTGGACGGCACATAGATGGCGTCCATCAGGTCCATTTCATCCTCAGCAAGGACGACTGAGATGTCCTGGGACCCGAGAAGGCCCGCCAGTTCACGGATGCTGTGGGTCCGCCGGAATTCGATGTCCAGCTCGACGATCATCGCCTTCAGATACTTTTCTACGGCCTGCTGAGCGTTCTGGAGACAGGCATTCAGGTGACCATGTTCCAGCGTTAACCGGGCGACGGCGAGATTTTCGTCCGCAAAAGACAGCCACGTCCGCGTTTCATCTTTCATACAGGATCTCGCCCCTCTCAATCTCTGTCAGGAAAGCGTCTCGCTGCGAGGTCTTACGCAGGGGGATCACATCCAGCGGGATGGTCTTGGAGACGTTCCGCAGGTTCTTCCGGTACTTAAGAGCCAAAGGATAGTAGCTTTCGTTCGAATCCTGAAACACGGCAATGTCCAAATCGTGTGGATCATCGGAAGTCACGAACGATCCGAAGATGACCACACGCTGAACTTCCGGAAACTCCGATAGACGCGCGGTAATTTCTTTCTTCAACCTTTCCTTGGTCTCGGGCGGCACGCGCATTTTCCGTTCCCTGTTTTGCCCCACGTTTTCGTGTCGAACTGGGGGGCTTTTCTTGAGTTCGGTCGTTGAGTATTTGTGAATCCATTTGAGTAGACGATGTTGACGTGCCTCCATCATGCTGCTTAAATCCAGCCTGTGGCGGCAGGCGATTCAATGCGCTCTCGAAAACCTCTTCGCTCCACCATCCTTACAGGGCTCGAAACCGATGAGAAGACTCGAAACGGAACGACTTCCATCCGCGGTGCATTTAGTTCAGCGTACGCTTGAAAAGCATCGGAGACAGAGACGGTGCAAGCATTACCCCTTATTGGATCTCTTCGTTGTCAAGAGAGCCGTCATGTCAGAAAATGGTTCTCTTCCGAATTGTTCCCTATCTTCTATCAGCTTTCGCCGAAAGCGCACAACTATTTTGTTTCTGGGACGACGGCTGTGTTCGTCTTCTATCGGGCCGCGATCATCCAAGCATTTCCTTCTTGCTTAGCTTTGAATCGTACCTCAATTCTGGATAGAGGTGCTTGTGTGTTGGTGATTTCTATTGTTAAGATAGAACCAAATCCATCGGTCTTTGGTTCGATGGAGGCGCCGGTTGATATTTTGTTTTCTGCAGATCTTGTCACCAAGCAGTAACTGCTCTTGTCGCCGGTATTCATGGGTGACTACGGATTGGGGAATTTCTATTGTCGATGGCGTGTTCTCAGTCGAAGTGCGCCGACTTTACCTCAGGCCCGGGGTGTCTTTCAGTCGACATTCCGTTGATATTCGCACCGCCACTTTGAGGCTATCGATACACAATCGAGCAACTGGTGAGAGGGCTCCGTTTTGGGTACATTGATTCGGCCGGACGACCTGGCGGATATGTTCATAGAAGCTGCGGAAGGCCTGGCCGCCGGAGGCGAGTCTTTGACCCGATCCAATCTGCTGCGAATGCTTGCCGGGGATCCTCGGTTCACCGGAATCCAATCGAAAACGCAAAGTGTGAACCCATCGTCGGGACAAGGTGGCTCTCTGTTGTCGGAGCCGGACTCTCACATTCTGGAGCGCGAGGAGTTCTTCAGAGGCGTTTTGGCCCGAATGGCCGACCTGTTGGGTCATCAAAAAAGTTTTGATGTCAAGAACGCCTTGAACGCCTTCAAGGAACACCTCCTTGAGGGATCGAAAGCGGAGGTTCTGGAGAATGCATTCAAGATTGTGATGCTCAAGGTTTGTGAAGGCGGCCCGTCAGGAACGGGGCTCAAGTCCGGGTCCCACTCCGAAAAGACCTTGGCCGCCGGCTTGAACGGTCCGAAGGATCTCGTCTCTCAGGATCTGCTGGAGGTGCTTAAGGATCTGCATCTCGAGATTCTGGAAGGCCTGCACCTGGACCTAGACGAAACGTATCTCGAGAGAATCGGGGCTTTGAAGGAGTCCATTCGAACCAGCAAAGACATAGAGTCCTTCCGTTCGCTAAGGCCCGAGCTTGAGAGCATCATCAGGTACTACTCCCAGCAGTTCTTTGAAGAACGACGCAATGCCTCGTTGTTCGTATCCGAGATTATCGAGCATCTGGAAGGATTGGAGAAGGAGATGACCGCAACGGCAGATCATCCCAGGGAATTGAGCAAGGCAAGCAACCGTTTTCATGCCTCACTGGAAACGGACGTGGAACAGTTGTCCAAATCCATAAGGGAAATGCACAGCCTGGATGACCTGAAGCACATTGTTCTGGCCAGACTGGACAAAGTGAGGCAAGTTCTCAAACATAAACGGTTGGAAGACGAAGCTCGATTCGAGGAGGCCGTGAGGAGTACGGAGGCGCTGAAAGTCCAGGTGCAGAAGTTGAGGACTACCGTTGAGAGGATCGAAAGCGAGAAAAAGGAGCTTGCATCCAAGATCGGGAAGGATCCGCTGACCTCGACCCTGAACCGGATGGCATTCAATGAACATCTGGACGATGAATTGGAACGGTTCCGAAGGTATCAACGCACCTTCAGCATCATCATGATGGATATCGACCATTTTAAACAGATCAACGATACATACGGCCACACCATGGGAGACCGCTGTTTGAAGGAGGTCGTTCGAAAGGCCCAGGCCGTGCTTCGAAGAAACGACCTGTTTGCGCGGTATGGAGGCGAGGAATTCGCCATCATCTTGCCCGAGTGCACCCAGGATCGGGGCTTCAAGGTTGCCGAAAAGGTGCGGCAGATCGTCGATGAAACGGAATTCACGGAAGGAGAGGAACGGTTCTCCGTTACCCTTTCTCTCGGGGTAACGGAATCCCGGAAGGAAGACAAGAGTAGTGAAGATCTCATCGTTCGGGCCGACCGGGCCCTCTACCGGGCCAAGGAATTGGGCCGAAACCGAGTCGAGGCTTGTTGATGCCGGGCGGCCGGGCCGTTTAACTCCGTTCTCTGTCGGCGGGCGGACAAGGTTGGGTTGAAGTGAGGAAGAGAACACATCAAGCACGGCTGTTCATCTTGGGTGACGCTCGCTGCTGTCGCTGACCCAACCAGTTTGCGGAAGATGAAGGACCTTCCTATCGCATCAGCCCCTACGCTCGATATCCCCATCAATATTCGATGCCCATTCTGGCTTGTACGCCCTGGTTGTAGTAGTGGCGTACGTTGCGTATTTCTATGACCTGGTGCGCTCTCTTCATGACCTCGGGATGCGCTTTTTGCCCGGTCAGAACCAGGTTCATTCCCGGCGGTTTGTCGTCGATGAGAGAAAGAACCTCCTTGAGAGGAATCATTTGGAAGTAGATGGCCATGTTGATTTCATCCAGTATCATGAGATGGTACTGTTCTCCGTGCATCACTTCGCGGGCGAACCTCAGGGCCCGCTCAGCCTTTATCATATCAAGCGTATGTCGGGGGACCGACGGATCGGAGACCTTGTGTGAATGGATAAATCCCGGCTTTCCCACGGGCAGGAACACGAGGTCATGGGGAAACCAGTTGATTAACAGCTCTTCCCCTCTTCTCAGTGCGGGTTTCATGAATTGGAACACGCACACGCACTTGTTTGCGCATAATGTATTTAGGGCTTCGCCCAGCGCCGAAGTGGTTTTCCCTTTACCGTCTCCAGTATATACACGAATATGACCGCTGGACATGAGCAACTCCTATTCTTCGGTCCACATGCTAATCCCCAAGGTTTTTACTCTTTCGCCCCCAACCGAGTTATTCCTTTTTCAACTTGAGCCTCGCCGCATCTAGTGCAAGCGTTCCGGCAACCGCCGAATCTCACCGGCAGTCTACCAGCTCTTCGTCTCCTTCCCGCCACATGGGATCTACGATGCACAGAAACGCGAGGTCTTGCACTCCCACGTTTTGGATGTGTTGGACCGAGCCGGGTGGAATATACACGATCTGCCCCGCATGCACGCGAGCCGATTCGCCGTCGATGATCATGAGACCTTCGCCTTCGAGGATGTAGTACAATTCAGCCGACGACTTCAACCGATGGGGGAGGGAGGATTCATTGCGTCTCAACCTAGCGTGGGCCACACTGCAGCGGAGAGACAGCTCGGGCTCCGTTTTTGCCGGATGCAGCAACTCGCACAAAGTGGTGCCGTCGAGGGCTCTAAAATAATCCGAGTGCCGGATGTCTTTGATGAACATGTTGGTATCCCCGCCAGAGATCTATCCGAAGTTTGTCCTCGTCCGGTTTCATCGGCGGAACTGTGTGATGACTAAACAGAAATGTCAAGGGAAGAATGGGGACGTGTTGGATTTCCTGGGCCGCTATCTCAATCCGACCCCGCCTAGGGAGAGGCGGAGTCGCTGTTGTGGGCGCGGATCGGCTGCGACGGGTCGGGAGAACCATGAAGATATGGATATGCTCCTTCCGCCGCAACCGTCTATAGCCGGCTCTTCAACAAAAGAGGTGAACCTTCCTCCCGAGGGTCTCGGAAGGTTTTTGCTATTCATGTTCGGGATCGGTTCTCTCGTGTCCTCACTATAGGTGGTTAGGCCTATTGGATTCACACTTATGGTTCAGATGTTCACGGATAAGAAGGACAAACGGTGCAAACGGAATCGCCCACCTTTCTCGCTGTTCCTTTACAGGTTCCGGCTTCGAAATCAACAGGGTTCTGGTTCTGGGTAATGAAACTCATCTCAGAAGCTTTCTTGCCTATTTTCCCCGTAACAATGTTATCCCAGCAAGTGATGTATATGTTCTTATCGTCTATGGCTCCGTAACATGGTTTTGCATCTGCTTCATCCTCACAGTTGTAAACGTAAAATAGGCCTTCGGCTTGGCCTGCGATTATGATATTAAAGTTACCATCCTCCGGCGCCGGCGGCATTTCGCCAATGCAATCCATGTGTACGGCCCAGCACCCTTCGAGATCGGCTTCACCGAATGCCGTGTTGCCGATAAGAACGAGGGGAAGTACAAAAAGGACACATAACTTTTTCATGGTACGACCTCCTTTTTATTATACATTGGTGTTTCGTGACTCCCCAAGACGGACCTGTGGCATTTCAGGGACGCTCATGGAACCTGGATTAAACACAGCCCTAACGACGGGGCCGTTCGGCTCTGCCTGAACACGGCTATTGGTATGGATGGTGGAGTTGAGCACTCGATGTATCCCTATTGTGAGTATATGAAGACCTGACGGAGTGAGTCAACTAGGAATAATTCCGTATAGAAGATACTAAGGCAGGACACCCAAGGATTCCTGAATCGAACCGAAAAGAATCGGAGCAAGCTGTCACGGCAAACAACAACCCGCTCGGTTGCATCTTCGATGAACTCGCAAAAAGTCGAAAGTGGCCATTTTCCGTCATTCCGGCGAAAGCCGGCATCCAGCAATTTCAAATAGTTCTGGATGCCGGATCGGGTCCGGCATGACGACCTGGGGACTTTTTACGAAGGCATCATCCTTATGAAACAAGTGTATCTCGGCCTGGGACCGTGTTACAATGCATGCTCTCATGTTGTGCCGCCGGGCAAACAAAAGGACGCGCGAAATGCACTGCCGAAACGACAGCGGCAGAGCCCGCTTTGACACAGATGCCGCAAGGAGAAGTGGTCCATGAAGATTCAAAAAGTGACGGTCAACAACTACCAGGTCAGCCTTTCGACGAGCGGGAAGGGCCTCCAAAAGGTGCGGAAAACATTGGTGCTGATTCACGGAGCGGGCTGCAACCACGCGTTTTGGGAAGACCAGCTCGAGGCCTGGGAGGGTGAGATAGACATCGTGGCTCCCGACCTGCCGGGACACGGCGAAACCGACGGCGCCGCCCTCGAATCCATGGAGCAGTATGCGCAGTGGCTCCAAACATTGACCGCAACGCTGGACCTGTCCTCTTTTATTCTCTTGGGGCATTCCATGGGCGGTGGGATCGTGCTGCGGGCTGCTCTCGACCGTATTCCGGGCCTCGAGGGCCTCGTTCTCTGCTCCACGGGCGCCCGCATGCCCGTCAATTCTTGGATTCTCGAGAACGCGGTGACGCACTTTTCCGAAACCCTGCAGCTTGCGGCCAATTACTGCTTCCCCAAGGAAGCGCCGGAGGCATGGCGGCGGAGAATTGCCTCGCACATGGCGACCTGCCCGCCCGAAAGCCTGTATTGGGATTTCAGGGTTTGCAACGAGTGGAACGCGCGGGATCGCGTGCATGAAATCAGCCTGCCCGCCCTCATCCTGCACGGCGACATGGACATGCTGACTCCCCTGAAATTCGGCGCATTCCTTCACGAGAATATGGCAAACTCCAAGCTGGTGGTATTGGATGGAACGGGCCATATGCCCATGATCGAGCGGAAGGAGCGGTTCAACGAAGAAGTGCTCTCGTTTGTGCGAACGATTTCCGGTAACTGATATCGTTTACCGACCCCTGGGGAACGAGGCATCTGCAATGCTCTTGAAGTGAGCGCGGTTTAGAAAACGGAGCCGAGCCGATCGAACTCGCCGGCCGGGGTAAGGCCTGTTTGAACATCAGGATACAGGGTTTGAATATCCCCCCTGATATAGAGAAAAGAAGGAACGTTTCCCGCCGTCGACTTTTCATTTCGGGTCCTCCCATGCCTCACGGCAACCAAAATGAGTGTAGGGTCTTTCTTCCATAACATCTCCTTTGCTTGGAGATTATGTTCTCCATACTACCACATAGTTCAAAGGCCAATTACCGGCTTTCTTTGCTCCGAGTTCCGGAGAATTCAAGTCTACCGTTTTCCTCGATACGGCCTATACTTGAACTGCGGTTCCATATAAATCGGAGCACAACGACTGCACGGGCTCTTGGACTCTGGACAGCCATCTGAATTTGGTGTAAAGATAGATCCAGCTTTCCGGCGTGAGAATCGTACGCCCTGGTCCCAAAGGAGGGGCGCAAATGCCTCTGGGGCGCTTCCCGAGCCGAAGCCTTTCCCTGTCAACTTCCGGATCCAAAGCGCAATACGCGCTCCTTTCCGAGCGGGTGCGACGATGATCTCACGGTTCTCCCATATGGTTGTTTCACCGGAAGACGCCATCTGCAGGGTCACGATCAGCCGTCCCAGGGACCGCAACTCCATTCATTCCGAACTCATGATCGAACTTCACGATTTCATGGACGAGGTCGAGAAGACCTCCATCCGGGCGGTGGTTTTTTCCGGCGCCGGGGAAACGCATTTCATTGGCGGTGCGGACGGCGTGGAAATGATGCAGCTCCAGCCGCAGGAGGCGTTCCGTTTTTCCCGGCGTATACAGGCCCTGTTCAACCGCATGGAGTCCAGCCCACTCGTTCTGGTGGCCGCCATCGACGGGCTTTGTTTTGGCGGCGGATTCGAATTCGCCATGGCTTGCGACCTGAGAGTGGCTTCTCTCAGATCCCGCATCGGGCTGCCCGAGGTGAAAGTGGGGCTCATACCCGGCGGGGGAGGGACCCAGCGGCTTTCCCGTCTCGTAGGTTTCGGCCGGGCCCTCGAGATGATTCTGAGCGGCCGGCTGTATAAAGGCGACGAAGCCGCGGCCCTGGGACTCGTTCACCTGGTGGTCGACCACGACGAACTCGATGAAGGCGTTCGAATACTTCTCGAGCCCGTTCTACGGCAACCTCAATTCGCTCTGTCGCTGGCGAAACGTGCGGTATACGCGGCCCGCACCGGATCCGTCGAGGCCGGCCTGGGGCTCGAAAGCGAGCAGTTCTCCCACTGTTTCGAGCAGGACTTTTTTCGAAACCTCATGCGGGAACAGCTCAAATCCGGAGCCCTGACCACGTCCGCCGATATTTCGCATCTGTTTCCGGAGGAGGAGGAATGAAGGTCGTCGGTATCGCGGGAAGCCTGAGACCCAAAAGCAACACCCTTGAATACGTCAAAACGGCTCTGGATGTGTTTGACAAAGCCGGGTTTGAGACGGATCTCATCTCGCTGAGGGACAAGAGGATCGAACCCTGCACCGGCTGCTACGACTGTGTCAAGAAAGCATACTGCACGATCGGGGATGACGATTTCGACTCGATCCTCGAACACATGCGAAACGCGGAAGGGATCATTCTCGGGTCGCCCGTTTACCTTTCGTCCGTGGCGCCTCAGATGATGGCGCTCTTAGCACGGGCCACGTTCGTGGCGTACTGGAACGACAAATTTTTTTCCGGCAAGGTAGGCGGCCCTATCACCGTTGCCAGGCGGGCCGGCCACAACATGGCGTTCTCTCAACTGCTTCTCTGGTTTTTCATCAACGGAGTCACCGTTCCCGGCTCCACCTATTGGAATGTCGGCGTGGCCGGGGCGGGTGGAGCGAGAGACGCGCACAAAGACGAAGAAGGCATGTCCACGGTCATCCATTTCGCCGATAACATGATATCGGTCATGCGTAAGATCTTTGTATGAAGCTTTAAAAAAGGAGGCGCCGGTTTGATAACCGGGATCGGTTCCTGGCTGACCGAAAGGGAATTCCTGACGCCGGACAAGGAAGCTCTGGTGGAAGGGGAAGCGCGACTTACGTACAAAGCGCTGAACCGGAGCGTTAACCGGCTGTGCCGGGCGCTGCAGGGGATGGGACTCGATAAGGGCGACCGGATCGGTATCCTTTCCACCAATCGGGTCGAGTTCGTCCAGGTCCTTATGGCGGCCGCCAAACTGGGCTTGATTGTGGTCCCGCTGAACTGGCGTCTTACCCCTTCGGAACTGGCCTATAATCTGACCGACAGCGGCACGGAGACGCTCCTTCTGGATTCCGGGCTGTCTGAACTTGGAAAGAGTCTTCCGGAACAGGTTCATCTCAGACGAATCATCGCATTCGGGGAGAACCGGCTTTCGGGAAGGGACTCGTACGAAGACCTGCTGGCTTCCCAATCGGAAAACGAACCCGAAGTCCCTTCGCCGCCGGATCTGGATTCGCCGCATATTATCATGTATACGGCGGGCACCACGGGCAGGCCCAAAGGCGCGGTGCTGACCCAGGGGGCGAGCTTCTGGAACGCCTTGAACCTGAACCTCGCAAAACGTGCGCCTGGTCATGAGCGGCGGGGCGCCGTTGCCCGTAAATATGGTTCGGCAATATCACGAAAAGGGGATTGTGCTGCAGCAGGGCTTCGGAATGAGCGAGGCCGCCCCCGGCATTGCCACGCTGAGCAAGGACTTGGCCATGAAGAAGGCGGGCTCCATCGGACGCGCGGTGTTCCACCTCGAAGCCCGGGTGGTGGATGGCGACATGCACGAGGTGGCGCCGGGAGACGTCGGGGAACTCGTCATTCGAGGGCCGAATCTTATGAAGGAGTACTGGAACCGACCCGAGGCCACGGAAGAAGCCTTTGCCGGGGGATGGTTTCACACCGGCGATCTCGCGCGCATGGACGAGGACGGCGATCTCTATATCGTGGAACGCAAGAAGGACATGTTCATTTCCGGGGGCGAGAACGTATACCCCGCCGAGGTGGAAAACGTCATCTACGAAAACCCCAAAGTGGCTGAAGTGGCCGTCATCGGCGTGAAAGATGAGAAATGGGGCGAAGTGGGCTGCGCCGTGGTTGTTCCAAAGCCGGGCCAGTCCCTTACGGCGGAGGAAATTCTCGGTCCCCTGAAAGGAAGGTTGGCCAAGTACAAGATACCCAAAAGCGTGGTCCTGGCGGATCGCCTCCCGAGAAACGCCGCGGGGAAGGTGCTCAAGACCGTGCTGAGGGAAAAGCAGTCCTGAGGCCGCTCCTGGGTCATCGTACAGGAGCGTTGAATCCAACAAGACGTAGCATGAGGAGGAACGGTATGAGAATCGGAGCCCTTACAAAGGTGATCGCGCTGGCTGTGATGATATTGGTTTTGGCCGGAGGTTCCGCCCTGGCGGCCGATCCGATCAAAATCGCCCAGGTCGTGGGAATCACGGGACCTCTCGAGGCCTATGCCAAGCAATCCGTCACGGGTTTCAAGATGGGCGTGGAGTATGCCACCAAAGGAACCTTCGAGGTGCTGGGCCGGCCCATTGAAATCATTGTGAAAGACACGCAAATGAAGCCGGACGTGGGCAAGCAACTCCTAACCGAAGCGTTCAAAGACGACAACGTGGATCTGGCGGTGGGTGGGGTTTCTTCCGCGGTGGCCGGCGCCATGTTGCCCGTGGCCGAGGAATTCAAGAAGATTCTGATCGTCGAGCCGGCGGTGGCCGATTCCATCACTGGCAAGGCATGGAACCGCTACATCTTCCGAACCGGGCGCAACTCGTCGCAAGACGCCATCTCGAACGCCGTCGCCATTGCAAAGCCCGGTGTTGTGATTGCAACATTGGCTCAGGACTATGCTTTCGGAAGGGATGGAGTGGCCGCCTACAAGGAAGCTGCGATAGCCCTGGGCGCCAAAGTCGTGCACGAGGAATACGCGCCCATCCAAACCACGGACTTCACCGCTCCGGTGCAGCGCATTATCCAGGCCATGAAGGACGAGCAAGGAGACAAGTATCTCTTCATCGTGTGGGCCGGGAAAGGCAATCCGTTCAAAATCGTGGACATGAAGATCCAAGAGAAGTACGGCATCAAAATCACCACGGGGGGCAACATCCTGGACGCGCTGAAGGGGTATAAACCCCTCGAGGGCATGGAAGGGGCGGGTTACTATTATTACGAAAACCCCAAGAACGAAATCAACGACTGGCTTGTAACGGAACATATCAAACGTTTCAACAGCCCGCCCGACTTCTTCACTTGCGGCGGTATGTCCGCCGGCATTGCGGTGGTCGAGGCCCTGTCCAAGGCGGGGAGCACGGACACGGAAGCCCTGATCAAGACCATGGAAGGCATGCATTTCTTCACGCCTAAAGGGGAAATGGTCTTCCGCGCCGAAGATCACCAGGCCCTGCAGTCCATGTACCACTTCAAGATCGTGGTAAAACCCGACGTCGAATGGGCCGTTCCTGAACTGGTTCGGGAACTGACCTGGAAAGACATGGATATTCCCATTCGGAACAAGTAATTTCGCCGGGCGGCGGTCTTCGTACACCGCGAAGCATCGCCGCTCCATCGGAACGAGAAACCACTCGCAGGAGAACCCGTTTTGCAGGATTCACCGCTCCTAGAAACAAAGGACTTGACCATCCAGTTCGGCGGGAACGTGGCAGTGAATCGGGTGAATCTGCGGGTCGAGCCGTTCAGATTGAAATCCATCATAGGACCCAACGGCGCGGGCAAGACCACCCTGTTCAATCTGATCAGCGGCCAATACAGGCCTACGAGCGGCCGCATCGAATTCAAAGGCAAGGACATCACCGCTTTCAGGCCGGCGGACCGGACCAAGATGGGCATAGGTCGCTCGTTTCAGTTGACCAACATTTTTCCGAATTTGAGCGTGTTGGAAAACGTGCGTCTGGCCTTGCAGTCCAAGGCGGATATTGGGCTGATATTCTGGAAAAACTACCGGTCGTTCGCCGAATTCGAGGACCGGGCGTACGAGTTTCTAAAGCAGGTGCTCCTGGAGGACGCCTGGTCGAGGGAAGCGAGAAGCCTTACCCACGGGGAGAAACGTAAGCTCGAGATCGCGATCCTTCTGGGCCTGGACCCGGAGGTCCTGCTGCTGGACGAGCCCACGGCGGGCATGAGCCTCGAGGAAGTGCCCGCCATTCTCGAAATCATTCAGCGGATCAAAGCGGCCGGGAATCGAACGATTCTGCTGGTCGAACACAAATTCGACATGATCATGACGGTGTCGGACTCCATCGCCGTTCTGAAAGAAGGGCGCCTCATCTGCGACGACACTCCCGAAGCCGTGTCCTGCAACGAGGAGGTCCTGGAGGCCTATCTGGGTGGAGGCGTGGTTCATGGCTGAGACCATTCTGTCGCTGCAGGACGTCCACACCCACATCGGGCAGCATCATATCCTGCAAGGGGTCACTTTTGAAGTCAAACAGGGAAGGCCCACCGTGCTGCTCGGGAGAAACGGCGCCGGCAAGTCCACGACGCTTCGCACTATAATGGGGCTTACTCCGGCGAGTTCGGGCCGCATCATGCTCGGAGGTCGCGAGATTACGGGGAATAAGCCCTATGAAATCGCTCGCCTGGGCATCGGATTCGTGCCGGAAGATCAGGCGGTGCTGTACAGCTTGACCGTGGAGGAGAATTTTCGTCTGGCCATGCTGGATGAAACGGACCAGTCCTGGGAACGCATGGACACCATTTTCGATCTGTTTCCGGACCTGAAGAAGTTCTGGGGAAGCAAAGCGGGGGTTCTCTCGGGTGGGCAAAAGCAGATGCTGGCCATTGCCAGGGCGTTTGTCAGCGACCACCAGCTTTTGCTCATCGATGAACCTTCCAAGGGCCTGGCCCCTATCGTGGTGGAGCATTTGGGCGAGTCCCTCATTCGGATCAAAGACAAGACCACGGTGATTCTCGTGGAACAGAACTTCTATCTGGCCAGCAAGGTCGGTGTGGATACCTTTATAATGGATGACGGACGCGTGGTGCATCAAGGCGCGATGGAAGCGTTGGTGGACGATCGGGAACTTAAGCGGAAATATCTGGGAATCGGCTGACGGGTGCGGATATGACGACTGAAACGGCTACCGGGACCGTGGCGCCGGCCTCTAACGTGGATTGGAAGAAATGGGCCGGCTGGGTTGTCGGCGGGGGGATATGGTTTCTGCCCCTGTTGGTGATCGATGCGCCGACCTACATTGTGCTGACGATCGCCGGTCTGGCCATGGGCATGCT